>JANYFU010000040.1 GCA_025359665.1 Caulobacteraceae bacterium | reverse complement strand
GCGGCTTTGGGGTTGGGCGTGGGAACCGGCAGGCTGGAGCCAAGGCTGTGCAGATAGGCGATCACATTAATCCGATCCTGGGGCGTCTTCATCCCCTGATAGGTCATCTTGGTGCCATCGATATAGGCCTGGGGACCCTTCAGAAATTCATAGATATGCTGGTAGTCCCATATCGGCTGCTTGGCGCTGAACGCGGTCATGCCCGCCGAATAGGAAAAGCCCGGGTGGCTGCCTGGCTTGCGGCCGACCACCCCATAGAGGCCCGGACCGATGTTGTTGGCGCCGGACGCGTCGAACATGTGGCAGGCCTTACAGGCCGAGGTCTTGGCTTCGCCGGCCGCGATATCGGCCGCGGGAAGCACCGTGCCCCAATCGGGAGGGGTATCGACTTCAGCCGCCTCACCGCCACCAGCGGCCTCGACGGGAACCGCGATCAGGTCGCCCGGCTTGGCGGGTGGGGCATGCTCAAAAAATTTGGGGGTTATGACCGCGAGGCCTACGAGGGTCAGGGCCGTGGCGAGCCCAGCGCCGAAAATCTTGTTGCCGGTGAGGTCGCTCATCTGGAACCTTAAGTCATTACGAATCGAGCCAACATCCAACGCCTAGATCGCCCGAAACCAGCCCGTGTTGCGTCGCGGTCTCTTACACGCTACCGGCGCGCGTGCAACCAGCGCGTCCGACGTCGCCCTCCGATCCTTGAGTTGATGAACCCCATTGTCCTGATTCCCGCTCGCATGGCCGCCCGGCGCCTGCCCGGTAAGCCGCTGGCGGATATCGGCGGCGCGCCGATGATCGTGCGCGTCTGGCGCCAGGCGATTGACGCCTGTGTGGGTCCGGTGGCAGTGGCGGCCGGAGATCCCGAGATCGCCGAGGCCATAGCCGCCGCTGGAGGAACCGCGATCGTCACAGACCCGGCCCTCACCTCGGGTTCCGACCGCATACTGAAGGCCCTGGACCAGCTTGATCCCGAGGGTCGGCACGATGTTGTCATCAACCTCCAGGGCGACATGCCCTTCGTGGCCGCCCAGATCCTGAGCGCCTGTGTCGATCTATTGCGGCGCCAGGCGTCCTGCGACATCGCCACGGTTGTCGCGCCCGAGACGGACCAAAGCGACCGTGCCAACCCAGATGTGGTCAAGGCGGTGCTGGCCATGGAACCCGACCACCAATCCGGCCGGGCTCTCTATTTCACGCGCGGCGCCCTTTGGGGCGATGGGCCAATCTGGCGTCATGTCGGCATCTATGGCTATCGACGCGCGGCGCTGGAACGTTTCAACGCGGCGCCGCCTTCGCCGTTGGAGCGACGAGAAAATCTGGAACAGCTGCGCGCCCTCGAACTGGGCTTGTCGATCTGGGCGGCCGTAACTCCAACAGCGCCGGTTTCGGTGGACACACCCGCCGACCTGGCCGCCGCCCGCGCCTTCGCCGAAAGCAACCCTTCATGACCACCGCATTGAGAATCGCGTTCCAGGGGGATCCCGGCGCCAACAGCGACGAAGCGTGCCGGACCTATTTCCCAGGCTGCCAGCCCGTTCCACACGCGGCGTTCGACGAGGCCTTCGAGGCGGTCAAGAGCGGAGACTGCGCGCTGGGCATGATCCCGGTGGAGAACTCCATCGTCGGGCGGGTCGCCGACGTGCATCACCTGCTGCCCTCGTCGGGGCTGAAGATCATCGGGGAATACTTCAAGCCCATTCACTTCCATCTGATGGTCAATCCAGGAACCCGGCTGGCGGATGTCCGAACGGTGATCAGCATGCCCTTCGCGGCCAGTCAGTGTCGGCGCGCCTTGCGCGCATTGGGGGTGACGATCGAACCGGCGGGCGACACCGCCGCCTCCGCCAAGGCCCTGGCCGCATATCCCGACCCCGCCAAGGCCGCTATCGCCCCCGCCCTGGCCGCCGATATCTATGGCCTCGAGATCGTGATGCGCGACATCGAGGACGAGGCGCACAACACCACCCGCTTCCTGGTGATGACCGCCGATCGCGACCCCGCCCCGCCGGCGCCGGACATCGCCTGCGTGACCAGCTTCACGTTTCGGGTGCGCAATATTCCGGCCGCGCTCTACAAGGCGATGGGCGGCTTCGCGACCAACGGCGTCAACATGACCAAGCTTGAGAGCTACATGGAAAACGGCGTGTTCGCGGCCACTTTGTTCTATGCCGAGGTCGATGGGCGCCCCGAGGAGCCCGCCCTGACCCGCGCCTTTGAAGAATTGTCGTTCTTCAGTGACCATTTCGAGGTTCTCGGCGTTTATGCCGCCGATCCGTTTCGCGGGAACGCGCCCGTCGAGCGCTGAATTCTCGGGCATGCATGGCGGCATGTTTGCCACGGTGATGGACGCAGCGAGCTTTGTTACAAAAGTTTCGTCGAACCTTCATGTCAGGGCAGAAATAGGTCGGTACCGTTAGCGGAAAGATTCACGATTTGCTCGTGGACGGTCGATGCGGGGATTCCATGTCACGTTTGCAAAATAGGATGGTGGCGAGTGTCGCTTTGGGGGCTCTTGCCCTTGCCCTGAGTGCGCCCGCGGCCTTTGCTCAGCAGACTACCGCTTCGGTGGGCGGGTTTGCGGTGGACGAAAAGGGCGCGCCGATATCGGGCGCGACCGTCACCGTCACCCATGTGCCCAGTGGCACCCAGGCCCATGCGGTTACGGACGCGGCCGGGGCTTTCGAACTGCGCGGCCTGCGGGTGGGCGGTCCTTACCGGATCACGGCCACCGCCAACGGCTTCGCCGCCCAGACTATTGAAGGCACCTATCTGAACGTCGCCGACATTCGGCGCGTTCAGCTGGCCCTGGCGCCATCGGCCGAGGTCTCCGAACTGGTGGTCACGGCCGCCAAAAAGAAAACCACCACCCAACTGGCCAATGTCGGCTCGCGCACGACCCTGGAAAGCGCAGATATCGGCCAGGTTGTCTCAATCAAGCGCGATATCCGCGATATCGGCCGCCGAGATCCGTTGGCCAACCTTGATTTGGTCAACCGCGGCACCGGTCCCTCCGGCGGCCTATACATTGCCGGCTCGTCGCCGCGCCGCAACCGCATCACCATCGACGGCGTACGGTCTCAGGACGACTTCGGCCTCAATACGGGCGGCCTGTCGACCAACCGCGGCCCGGTGTCGTTCGAGGCGATCGAAGAGGCTTCGATCCAAGCCGTGCCGTTCGACGTTGAGGAAGGTGACTTCACCGGAGGCGCACTGAACCTGATCCTGAAGTCAGGCGGCAACAGGTTCCACGGATCGCTATTCGATTTCCAGCGTAGCAACACCTTCGTCGGTGACAAGGTTCCGATCGTTGGCTTCCCAGGCAATGACGTTTCTCAGCCACCACTGACCGGCTACCGTACCCTGAGCAACTATATCCACGAAGAGAACTACGGCGGCTTCCTGTCCGGTCCGATCATCAAGGACAAGCTGTTCTTCGCGGTCAGCTATGAGGACTACGAGAGCAACGATGTCACTGGAACCGGTCCGGCCGGCGGTGGTTTCGCCAATGTTTTCAACCATATCCCGGGTTCGGCCAACGCCAACGCCACCCAGGGCGACATCGACGGCATCCTGGCCAACTATGTCAATGGCTATGCGGTAGCCAAAACCCTCCCGCCCGGCCAGGTCGACCTCTACCGGCCGATCAAGGACGAAAAGTACTCCGTAAAGATCGATTGGAATATCGACGAACACAACCGGCTGACCGCCACCTATCGCCACGCCTTCAGTTCGGTGTGGAAGCGCAGCCCAAGCACGACCTCGATCAGCCTCGACACCAACTGGTATGTCCAGCCCGAGAGCGAGGACAACTATTCGCTGCAGTTGAACTCGACATGGAACCCCAAGTTCGCCACGGAGGCGCGCTTTTCCTATCGTGGCTACACCCGCGGCCAACTGCCGCCAGAAGGCCAGGACTTTGCTAACCTGGGTATCTGTACCGACATCACCTCCGTCGGCTCGACCAGATCGTGCAGCAGCGGGGTTCCGTCGATTCAGATCGGCCCCGACCAGTTTCGTCAGGCCAACAAGCTGGCGACCAATGACTACGCCGCCGAACTGATCGGTTACTACCACTTCAACGCCGCCCACGACATCAAGTTCGGCTACCAACTGAAGGCGATCGACGTCTACGACCTGTTCGTCCAGGCCGCCCACGGCGTCTACTATTTCGACTCCCAAGCTGATTTCGCCGCCGGCCGGGCCAACTCGCTGTCCTATGGCGGCGCTCTGGACGGCAACCTGAACGACGCCGCCGAGATCTTCAACTACCAGACCCATACCTTCCTGGCCCAGGACACCTGGCGGGTCACCGACAACCTGACCGTCAACTATGGCGTGCGCGCCGACTACTACACCCAGGCCGACAAGCCGACCCTGAACAGCAATTTCGTGGGGCGCTATGGCTTCTCCAACCAGAAAACCTACGACGGCCAAATCGTCGTCCAGCCAAGGCTGTCAGCCAAATACCTCACCCAGACGTTCGAACTGAGCGGGGGTGTCGGACGGGTTTCGGGCGGCATTCCCGATGTGTTCATCGGCAACAGTTACGGCGCCCAGACCGGCGCCCTGAGCAACAGCTTCCAGGTGGTACGAAACGCCGACGGCACCTTTACCAACCTGACGTCGGGCGCCTTGGTCGATCCAGCGGTGGGCGGGTCGCTGCTGAACAATCTGAACACCAACTCGACCTTCATCAACACGCCTTCCTCGGCAGTGAACAGTTTGATCCAGACGCCCAGCGCCACCCAACGCCTGGCCTTCACCAACTCCCTGTCGCCGAATTTCAAGCTGCCAGCCGACTGGAAGGCCAATGTCTCGTTCCGCACCAGCAAGTTCGGCTTCGATTTCGGTATCGACGGCGTCTACACCGTGTCCGATACCAATGTGGCCTTCCGCGACATCCGCGCCCGGCCCCTGACCATTAACGGCGTCCAACAGTATACGCCCGACGGACGAATCCGTTACGACGGCCTCGCCGGACTGACCGCCACCCAACGCACCGCCGCCGGCCTGCCCGTGTCGTCGAACCCCGACTTGCTGAACATCTCCAATCTCGGCGATATCCAGGCCTACAACCCCGGCGTACAGAACTGGGCCGCCACCGTGGCCTTTTCCGTCGCCAAGAAGTGGCGCGGCCTGGACGCCCAGCTGTCCTATACCTACCAGGACGCAGAGAACTTCGGCGGAATTTCCGAATTCGGCACTACGGCGGGCGGCAACAGCAGCAGCGGCAACTACTACGCCGACCAGACCTCCTACCTCGACCCCAACACCTCGGTCCTGGGCAAGGCCGGCAATCTGATCCGGGACTCCTGGAAGTTCGACGTCAGCTATAAGCTTGAGCTGTTCCGCGGCTTCGCCTCCCACTTCACGCTGTTCGCCGAATCCCACAGCGGCCGGCCGATCAATTTCCTGATGTCCGATCCGGCCAACGCCGGCGGCTCCCGCAGCCCGACGTTCGGGGTCTTCCGTGACGACCAGCTGGCGTATATTCCCAATCTGGGCAGCCCGGATCCGACCAACCCATTGAAGTTCACCACCGGTTCGACCACGGTGTTCTTCGCCAACCAGACCGCGCTCAACCAGTTCGCGGCCGTGGTGAATCAGTTCCACCTGCCGCTGGGCAAGGTGGTGCCCAAGGGTTTTGGAACCAATCCCTCGGTCAACCGGATCGATTTCCAGTACGCCCAGGAGATCGCTTCGCCGATCAAGGGCCACGAACTGCTGTTCACCGTCGACATCGCCAACCTTGGCAATCTGCTGAACAAGGGTTGGGGCGTGGTCAAGGAATACACCAACGCCCGGGCCGGCGGCATCGTGATCAACGCCCAGTGCGCCGACGCCACCGGCGCCGCCGCGGCGGTCGGCAGCGCGGTCTGTTCGACCTATCGCTACAGCTACACCACCGTCAGCGCCGCCACCCTGGCCACGCCAACGGTCGATCCGGTAGCCACACAGTGGTCGGTGGAATTCGGCCTGAAATACAAATTCTAGGGGTCAATGCGGCCTCAGGGTCTGATCAATTCAACCCGCCCGCCCGGCCGTCCGGAACGAAGCTTGTCGTGAGAGGTACGCGGGCGGCCTGACTCTCCCCCCGGCCTGGTCTATGATCGGGCTCGGCGCCCACTATTCGAACAATGCGACGCATCGCCACGCCTATGGGAATCGCCATTGAGGGCTTTGTTAAAAATGTTGTCATGCAGATAGTGTTTTCTCTTCCGCCCCCCGGGAAAGTCACCCATCGGGGAACAGTTTTTTGAGACCGGACCGTAGCGCCATGCGTATACAGATGACCCAAGAGCTTGCCACAACAGGGATCCTCCTGATGACCGCGCTGGCGCTGACCTCTTTTCCGGCCGCGGCGGGAACGACCCTTCCGACCCCCGTGAACATTCTCCCATTCGTGCCGCTCACGGCCAGCCCTTCGCCGATCACCCTGGTTGAAGGAAGCTCTACCCAGCTCATCTATACTTTCACGGACAATACGGCGACCGGGATATATCTAAACGTTTTCAAAGCTATCAATACAACTAACCCCAAAATTTGCGGTGGCGATTGCCCTACAAGCAACCTACTGGATCAAAAATTTCATCTGATCGGTCCGGGTCAATCCTATAGCTATATCGTGCCGGTCATATCGACCGCTGATGTTGACACAGGAACGGAAACATCATCGGTCAGCAACTCGATCGCGCAGGGAACGATCTGGTGGGAATATAACCTGCCGGGCCGCGGCCAACTGATCTACAAGCAGTCGACCAAGGTGAAGATCGCGGTCACTGAGCCATCTGCTGCTTCTCCAACCGCGGCCTCGATGACCCTGGCCTCGCCATCCGCCGTCCCCGAACCCACCAGTTGGGCGATGATCCTGACCGGCTTCGCGGGCTTGGCTACGGCCTTGCGCTCACGGCGACGGGCCACGAGAGAAATCGCCTAGGTCGCTATCCACCGCCATCCAGATGGGGCGGAGGAACGGCTGGCCCTCTTCAGCGACAACGAGAACGAGGGGCGCCCCCTTGGCGATCTCGTCCCAGGTCAGGCTGCAGGCGTTTCCTCGGACCAGGCCTTGATAAGCTGGTGGGCGATGGCCAGGGCGCCGGGAGCTTTGGCGTCTGCCACCTCGCCACGCAGCATGGCGCGGGTTTCTTCGCGGGTCATCCAGCGGACTTCGTCCAGTTCGATCTGGTCGGCCACCGCGTCGTCGTTCTCGACCTCGGCGATCAGGCCGATCATCAGCGACGAGGGATAGGGCCAGGGCTGGGTGGAGTGATAGCGCACCGACCGGGTCTTCAGGCGGGCCTCCTCCCAGAGTTCGCGCGCGCAGGCCTCCTCAATGGATTCGCCGGGCTCGAGAAATCCGGCCAGGGCTGAATACATCAGCTTGGGCCAGGCCGCCTGGCGGCCGACCAGGCAACGTTCGCCCTTGACGGCCAGCATGATCACCACCGGATCGGTGCGGGGGAAGTGCTGGGTCTCGCACGACGGGCAGACCCGCTTCCAGCCGCCGTCCGCAACCTCCGAGGGCTGGCCGCAGGCGGAGCAAAAGCGGTGCTTGCGGCGCCACTCGAACATCGATTTGGCGGTGGCCACGATCGCCGCTTCGGTCCCCGGCATCGTCATGGCGATCATGCGCAGGTCCTCGAACCGTCCCAACCCCTCCAGGGGTCCATCAGCAGGGTCGGCGCGACCGTCCAGATCCACGGCGAACACCGCCACGCCCTGCCAGAGGCCCATGAACAGCAGCTTCTCCGGCCCGCCGGCCAGTTCCTTGGCCATGCCGGCCGGAATATAGGCGATCTGGGTTCCGCCCGCCTTGGCGGTCTCCACCAGGGGCTTGCCGTTCCACAGCGCCAGTCCCATGGCGTCGGGAGACGCCAACTGTTTGGCGATCCATTCGGGATCGGCGCGATGTTCGCTGACACGGTCCAGCGGGTTGCCGGCGAAGATGTTGGTGAAGGCTTGCAGGGTCATGGCCTGTCTCTAGGGCGCCACGCTTCGTTCGTCATGCC
>JANYFU010000034.1 GCA_025359665.1 Caulobacteraceae bacterium | reverse complement strand
CTGTGACGCTTGCATGACGCGCGCACCCCGGCTATACGCCGCCCCTCGCGGTTCGGAAGCCAACACCGGCCTTCGGGAAGACCTCAAGAGCCAATAAAACTCTTGCTTTCCTGAAGTCGCCGGCCTATCTTCCGCTCCCTCAAACGACTCACCAACGGACTGATGGGGCAACCCCCCGGCGGCCCTGAGGTGATCTTTGCGCCCTAAACCAGACGCTTCTGGAATAGTTCGTAAAGCGGTTGACACTACCGCCTTGCGAACTATTCCAGAAGCGTCTGGTTTAGGGCGCAAAGATCACCTAGGGGCCGCCGGGGGCTTGCCCCATCAGTCCGTTGGTGAGTCGTTTGAGGGTGTGGAAGATAGGCCGACGACTTCAGGAAAGCAAGAGTTTTATTGGCTCTTGAGGTCTTTCCGAAGGCCGGTGTTGGCTTCCGAACCGCGAGGGGCGGCGTATAGCCGGGCCGTGCCCGTCATGCAAGCGTCACAGGTCGCCCATAGACGAGAAAAGCGCCGCGCGGGAGGCGTTCGGCCCGCCATATCCGGCGTCAAGCGGCGTGGATATAGGCGCGCAGGCCCTCCGCCTCGGCCACGGTCTCGGCGATTTTGGTCTTCACCAGATCTCCAATCGAGACGATGCCCAACAGTCGGCCGTCGTCACATACCGGCAGGTGGCGGAACCGCCGGTCGGTCATCCGCTCCAGCAGAGCGTCCACGGTCTCGCTGGGGTGGGCGTAGCTTACCTCTCGCGTCATGCACTCCGAGACCGGCCGCGCGAGCCCCGCCCCGCCTTGCTCGGCGACCACGCGGACGATGTCCCGTTCAGCGACGAGACCGATCACCTGACGATCGCCCTCTACCACCACCATCGCGCCGACGCGGCGGGCGAACAGCATCGCCGCGACGGCGCCCACGGTCTCGGTAGGCGTCGCCGTGAACACCAGATCGCCCTTGACCTTCAACACTTCGGAAATGAGCATGTTTCCTCCATTTTCTTATTTGGAGGGATGGTGAGCCCATATCGGGGCGGAAATCAAAGCGCGATCGCGTGATCGCTTTTGATACCGGCGAAGCGGCCGAACGGTCCGATCAGGAACAGGCCGCAGAAGTAGCCGAATATATGCGCTTCCCAGGCCACCGGCGCCCCCGCGGCGCCCGGAGTCAGGCCCGTGGCCCCCAGCAGCACATTGACGGCGATCCAGCTGAGCGTCATCGCCGACACGGTTCGTCCGAACATCGAGCCCGGCCGCCCACGCCCTTCCATCAGTCGCGCGGCCGCCCCCATCAGGCCGGAGGCGGACCCAGACGCGCCCAACAGGACCCAGTCTCCACGCGGCCCCCAAAGGCCGGCGGTGAGGTCGGCATAGCCACCGTAGACCGCGGCGGCCACCGCGCCGCACATCAGAAAAAAACAGAAAAACGCCGTGGCGCCACGCCAACCGCCGCCAAGATAGCGGGCGACGGGAGCGCCGAAAGCCAGGACAAACGCTGCGTTCATCAACACATGCGTCCAACTGCCGTGAACGAACTGATAGGTGACAAGGCCCGCGAACCGATCGGAGACAAGATCCGCCGACGTGATGGCGAAGGTTTCAGGATCGCCGCCGCTGACCACGCGCACGCCATGCGCGCCGAGCAACGCGATGATTAGCGCCGCCACGGTCCATGGCGCATTGATCGCTGGTTCGCGCTTTGGAGTTTCGCCGAGGGTTTCGACCGGTGTGCTCATCGACCTGAGTAGATGAGGGCCAGGACGCCCTTACGCAACCATCAAGCGACCGGCGCGTCCCGATCGCCGAACACGTCGACCTCGCGCGGCGGCGGCGCGGAACGGCCGAGAATCATGTCGGCGGCTTTCTCGGCGATCATGATGGTCGGCGCGTTGGTGTTGCCCCCCACCAAGGTCGGCATCACCGAGGCGTCGATCACCCTCAGGCCCGCCAGTCCGATCACCCTGAGCTGGTCATCGACGACGCTCATGACGTCATCGGGCGCCCCCATGCGGCAGGTTCCGACCGGATGATATATGGTCTCGGCCGAGCGGCGGATCCAGGCGTCGATGTCGGCATCGGAGCAGACCGACTCGCCCGGTTCGACCTCACCGGCGCGGATGGCCGTCAGGGCCTTCTGGTCGGCCACCTCGCGGGCGATGGCCACGCCCTGGCGAAGCGCGCGCCGGTCCTCCTCGGTGGCTAGATAGCCGGCGAAGATGACCGGGTCGGCGAACGGATCCGCCGAGTGCAGACCCACCCTGCCCCGGCTTTCGGGCCGAAGCTGGCAGACATGGATCGAGAAGCCGTCCTTGGCTACCGACTGCTTGCCGTGATCTTTCATGATCGCCATCACGCAATGCAATTGCAGATCGGGCCGGTCGAGGTCGGGTCTCGACTTGAGAAAGGCGCCGGCCTCAAGGAAATTCTGCCGCCCGAACCCCTGGCCGAACAACATATACGAAAGGCCGGTAGTGATCCGGTTGACGCCCTTGCTGTACGAATAGGCGGTTTTGACCGTAGGGGTTTCCCAGGACAGCGTCACATCCAGGTGATCCTGCATATTGGCGCCGACGCCGGACAGGGCATGGGTCGGCGCGACGCCCGCCGCCTTCAGGGCTTCAGGATCGCCAATGCCCGACAGCTGAAGGATCTGGGGCGATTGAACGGTGCCGGCGCTGAGCAGCACCTCGGCGTCGGCGAACACTTGGCGGGTCTGGCCGCCCTGCACGAATTCGACCCCGACCGCCGTGCCCTTTTCGATCAGGATTCGGGTGGTGCGGGCGCCGATCTCGGCGGTCAGGTTCGGCCGGCTCATGGCGGGATGAAGATAGGCTGTCGCCGCGCTCCAGCGCCGGCCGTCCTTGATGGTCAGCTGATAGGGGCCGAAGCCTTCCTGCTGATAGCCGTTGAAATCCGGCGTGAGCCTATGGCCGGCCTGGCCGCCGGCGGCGATGAAGCTTGAGTAGATCGGGTTGCGGGACGAGGCCTTGGACACATACAGCGGCCCATCGCCGCCGTGATAGGCGTCGCCGCCGCCTTGCAGGGTCTCGGAGCGCATGAAATAGGGTAGGACGTCGGCATAGCCCCAGCCGCGCAAACCCATCTGGCGCCACTGGTCATAGTCGCGGGCGTGTCCGCGGATATAGATCATGCCGTTGATCGATGATGAGCCGCCCCAGCCGCGCCCCCGGGGCCACCACAGTTTGCGACCATCCAGATAAGGTTCCGGCTCGGTCCAGAACCCCCAGTTGTAGTCGCCCTTGGCGGTGAGTAGCGAGCCGACGCCGGCCGGCATCCTGACCAGAAGAGAGTTGTCCTTGCCGCCCGCCTCCAGGACCAAGACCTTGATCTTGGGGTCCTCCGACAACCGGTTAGCCAGCACGCACCCCGCCGATCCGGCGCCGATGATAATGTAGTCGTAGCGTTCGAGCGCCATGCCGCTTCTCCCAAGTCGTTAAATCTGTTTCCGGCCCGGCAGCCGCCGCCGGATCATCCGCCAGGCCTCGGCGCTCTCATCCAGACGCAGGACCTGGGCCGCGACGAAATAGACCGGAACGCTGACGCCGATAGCCGCGGCCAGACCGACGGCCCTCCATAGACCATTGGGCGTAACCGCCTCGGCAAGATGGTTGATTCCCCAGGCCGCGGCGCCGCAAAGCACGGCGGCGGCACCGCATCTGGCCAGGAAGCCGCTCCACTGGCTTAATCCTCCCAGGTCGACGCGCCCGGAGAGCGCCGTCATCAGTTGCAGAAAGTTGATCACGGCCACCGCCGAGGTGATCAAGGCCAGACCGGCGTGGCCGAGGCCCAGGACCCTGGCGTTGAACAGATTGAGCGCCAGATTGATCGCTATGCCGATCAGGCTGACCCGCAGAGGGGTCTTGGGCAGGCCGAGCGCATAGAAACAGGGTGTCAGCACCCGGATAGCCGCATAGGCCGCCAGGCCGACGGAATAGGCCTGTAGCGCCAGAGCCGTCTGGGCGGTGTCGTGGGCGCTGAAACGTCCGTGCTGATAAATCAGCGCGATGATCGGCCGGGCGAGAAACCCCAGGCCGGCGGAAGCCGGCAAGGCCAGGAACCAGGCAAGCCGCAGTGAATCGCGGGCGGTACGGCCGAAGCCGGCCATGTCGCCGCGCGCGAACGCCCGCGTCACCGCTGGTAGGGTTGCCGTAGCCAGCGAGACGCCGAACACCCCTAGCGGCAGCTGCATCAGCCGAAACGCGCAGTACAGCCAGGAGCGGCCGCCGTTGATCTCCGACGCGAAATTGCCGTTGACCAGCACATTGACCTGCACGGCCGCGCCGGCCACCACGCTAGGCCACATCAGGCTCCACAGCTGGGCCAGGCGCGGATCGGCCAGGTTGAACCGCCAGCGAAACCTGAACCCCAGCCTGTAGAGCGACGGCAGTTGCATCAGCAGCTGCGCCAGCCCGCCCAGCAGCACCCCGGCGCTGACCCCGAACAGGGCCCGCTCGGTGAACACCGGGTGCATCCAGTTGGCGCGCGCCGACGGCTCGAACAGATAGGCCAGGCTGACGCCGGCCACGATCGAGACGATATTGAACACCGTGGAGGCCGATGCCGGCACGCCGAACACAAAGCGGGCGTTGAGCATCCCCATCACCGCGGCGGCGAGGGAAACGAACAGGATAAAGGGGAACAGCACCCGGGTCAGCTCGATGGTCAGCTCGAACTTACCGGGTATCGTGTGATAGCCGTGGTTGGTGAGCTCGACCAGCATTGGCGACGCCGCGATCGCCACCAGGCAAAGTACGCCCAGGACAGCGATCATCGTCGACAGGATCAGATTGGCCAGTTCCCAGGCCGGACCCTCGCCATCCTGGTCCCAGGACCTGGTGAACATCGTCGTGAAGGCGATGGAAAGGGCGCCCTCGGCGAACAGATCGCGCAGCAGGTTGGGGATCTGGAACGAGGCCAGATAGACGTCGAGCAACTTGCCGGCCCCGAACATGGCCGCGAAAATCTGCTCGCGGACCAGGCCGAACAGCCGTGAGGCGATCACCGCCAACCCGACGATCCCGGCGGAACGGCGGGTGCTGGGTTCGGCGGCGGCTGCTGTCATGGGCGCCTTCTGTAAGCGCTCCGAAGCGTGGGCGAAACCGCCGTCAGCGGCCCTTCCACCGAGGCGGTCGCTTTTGCGAGAAAGCCAGCGGCCCCTCGATGAAGTCCTCCGACTTGAAAAGCGCCGCGACCTCTTCATAGCGGTTCTGTCCGCGGATCGCCGCTTCGAGGGTCGGCTCGTCCAGGCCCTTCAGAACCGCGGCCTTGGAGGCGCGGATAGACATCGGACTGCATTCGCCGATCAGGCCCGCCCAGCGTCGGGCCGTCGGTAACAGGTCTTCCTTTGTAGTGACCTCGTTGACGAAGCCCAGCTCCTGCCCCTCGCGGGCCGACACCCGGCGCGCGGTCAGGATCATACCCATGGCGCGCTTCAGGCCGATGGCGCGCGGCAGGCGGTGCAGGCCGCCGGCCAGGGCCGCCAGGCCCACGCGGGGTTCGGGAAGCGCGAAGATCGCGCCTTCGGCGGCGATGATCAGGTCGCAGGCCAGGGCGATTTCGAAGCCGCCGCCCATGGCCACGCCATTGACCGCGGCGATCAGCGGCTTGGCCAGGTCGAAGCGCGAAGTCAGCCCGGCGAAGCCCGACGGCGGAGAGCCCATCTTGCCGCCCGTGGCCTGCCACTTGAGATCGTTGCCAGCCGAGAAGGCCCGGTCGCCGGCACCGGTGATGATCCCCACCCACTGGTCGGGATCGGCGGCGAAAGCGTTCAGCGCCTCATCCATCTCGAAATGAGACGGCGAGTGCAGCGCGTTCATCACCTCGGGCCGGTTGAGGGTGATGGTGGTGATCGGGCCGTCGCGTTCGACGGCGATGAATTCATAAGCCATGAGGTATCCTCCGGATTCAGGTTTCTTGTGCGTTCAGTTTTTTGGTGGGCTCAGGTTTCCTTGACGATGAGCGGCGTGAGACCAGCCTTAAAGCGTTTCCAGTTCTCGACATAATGCAGGGCGCCGGCGGCCAGCCCCGCCGCCTGCTGGTCGCTCAAGGCCCGCACCACCTTGCCGGGCGAGCCCATGACCATCGAGTTGTCGGGGATTTCCTTGCCTTCGGTGATCAGGCTGTTCGCGCCGATGATACAATTTTTGCCAATTTTCGCGCCATTCAGCACGATCGAGCCGATGCCGATCAGGCTGCCGTCGCCGATCGTACAGCCGTGCAACATCACCATGTGGCCGATGGTGACGTTGGCGCCAATGGTCAGTGGTTGACCAAAATCGGTATGAAGCACCGAATTGTCCTGAACGTTCGAATTTTCACCAACGACGATAGGATCATTGTCGCCGCGCAACACTGCGCCGAACCAGACACTGGCGTTCTTCTTCAAGATGACATTGCCGATCACGCTGGCCGTTGGCGCTATCCAGTATTCATCGTCAGGAGGCAGGGTAGGAGTGGCGCTCCCCAATCCAAAGACACTCATCAGTCTACGTCCTAATCTTGAAAACCGACTCTTGATTAACGGGTTCGAAACGTCGTTAGCATCAGCTTAGTCAGGTGATTCGCCGTGGGTCGGCTCACGGCGTCCTCGTGCACGGAGAACCGGGTGTCGCGTTTTGTGGCCGGACGGTCAACACCGCCTCCCCAGAGGCCTGTCGGCGGCGACATGCCGGGGCATTCCGGTTTTTGTCTTTCCAGGTGTTCTTCCCCCAGATGTTCTTACCAAAGGGCGCGCCGTTTCGGTGTCGCCCTTTTTCTTTGGCGCTAACGGAGCATGACCATGACCAAGCGACCCTTGAAGAGACTGGTGCGCGAAGGGGCGTTCGATGAGCGACAGTTCGACGACGATTCCAAGATCAGACGGCTGCCGACGGCGCGCGGCTGGACTCCCCTGCCCCAGAACGATGATCGCGAGCAGGGGTATCTGAAGACCATCAAGGCCAAGTCTCCAGGTCAGGAACGCCTGATCGCCGCAATCGACGCCAAGAACCTCGTCCTTGCCCTGGGTCCGGCCGGCAGCGGCAAGACCTACCTGGCCATCGCCAAGGCGGTGGAGGCCCTGGAAGCGGGCAAGGTTGGACGCATCGTGCTTTCGAGGCCTGCCGTGGAGGCGGGCGAATCTCTCGGCTACCTGCCGGGCGAGCTGGAGGACAAGCTGGCCCCCTATCTGCGGCCGCTCTACGACGCGCTCTCCGACCGGCTGTCGATGAAGCGGGTGCGGGCGCTGATCACCGAAGGCGCCATCGAAATCGCTCCGGTGGGTTTCATGCGCGGACGCACCTTGAACAACGCCTTCGTGGTCATCGACGAGGCCCAGAACTGCACCTATGTGCAGCTGAAAATGCTGCTGACCCGGCTGGGCTGGAACTCCACCATGATCGTCACCGGCGATCCCAATCAGTCCGACCTGTTGCCAGAGCTGTCGGGCCTGGCGTCGGTGGCGGACAAGCTGGAAACCCTGTCCAACATCGCCGTGGTGCGTCTGGCCGATCAGGATATCGTGCGCCACCCCCTGGTGGCGGACATGCTCAGCGTTCTCTAGAATGCTGGTTTGGCTCTCCGCGCTCGGCGGGGAGCCAAGCGGCATTCTGGAGCTTGACGCATGACCCGGCGCGCCTCGGCTTTGATACCAGTCTTCCTGGTCGCCATGACTGGCTGCGTGACCCATACCCATCGGGAGGCGGCGGCGCTGCGCATGTCACGGCCGTTCGACCGCGCGGCTATTCAGGCCGCTGGCGACCAGCGCGCCGGCAAGGCCAAGGTGGCCTATCCTTCGGCTACGGGAGACATTCTGAAAGGAACATCTCCAGCCGAACTGGCGGCCGAGCGCGCCGCCACCAGCCAGGCCTTGACGCAAGCCCTGGCCCAGCCGTGATGGCCCATTCCCACGACCATGATCACGGCCACAAGCATCACGGCCACGAGCACCATCATGACCAAGGCCATGAGCACGGCGCCCGGCACGCCCACGCCGGACATCATCACGTCCACGTCCCGGCGTCCTTCGGCCGCGCCTTCGCCGTGGGGATCGCCCTCAACACCAGTTATGTGCTTGCCGAGGCCCTATACGGCCTTTCAGCCAACTCCCTGGCCCTGCTGGCCGACGCGGGGCACAATTTTGGCGACGTTCTAAGCCTCGCGGTTGCCTGGCTGGCGTCCTGGCTGGCGCGTCGGGCGCCGACCGAGCGCTATACCTATGGCCTGAGAGGATCGTCGATCCTGGCGGCGCTGGGCAACGCGGTGGTGTTGCTGGTGGTCACCGGCGGCATCGCCTGGGCGGCTGTCCTCAGACTGATGCACCCCACCCCCGCCGGCGGGGTGGTGATGATGGCCGTCGCGGCCTGCGGCGTCGTGGTCAACGGCTTCACGGCCCTGATGTTCGCCTCGGGGCGCAAAGGCGACCTCAATATCAGGAGCGCCTTCGCGCACATGGCGTCGGACGCCCTAGTGGCTTTGGGGGTGGTGGTGTCGGGAGGGGCGATTCTCCTCACCGGGTGGAGCTGGCTCGACCCCGCGGTCAGTCTGGTGATCGGCGGAATGATTGTCCTGGGCACCTGGTCGCTGATGCGGGAATCACTCGACCTTGCCATCCAGGCCGTTCCCACCACCATCGATCGCGCCGAGGTTCTTGGCTATCTGAAGGGACTTCCGGGCGTGAGCGAGGTGCATGATCTGCACATCTGGGGCATGAGCACCACGGAGACGGCGCTGACGGCCCATCTGGTGCGGCCAGGCGCCGAACTGGATGATTCGCTGCTTCACCGCGTCTGTTCCGAGCTTCGCGCCCGCTTCGCGATCCACCACACCACGCTACAGGTCGAGACCGGCCAGGCGAACCAGCCCTGCGCCCTGGCGCCGTTGGAAGTCGTCTAATGCGGCCCGGCGGGCTTGGCCGGACATCGCCACCAACCTGGAATGGTACCACCTCTCGGGCTCGAACCGAGGACCTCTAGATCCACAATCTAGCGCTCTAACCAACTGAGCTAAGGCGGCCAATTCACGGGTCGCTTCGTTTAGTCGTGATGCGGCCGGCGATCAAGCGGGCGACCCACCTGAAAAAAAGAGCCCTGGAACCAAAGGCTCCAGGGCTCTGTCTATTCCATATCCCCGTGGGCTGGACGCTAGTCCTTGGCGTTCACCCACCGGATCACGACCTGGAACTTGCCACCGGCGACAGGCGCGCCATCCAGGGTCTTGGGCTTCAACTTGAAGATTTTCGCCACCTTGAGGGTAGCGTCGCCAAATCCCTGATCGGGCGGATCCTCATTGGTGATGGAGCAATCGGTCAGCTTGCCCTGTTCGGTAACCGTGCAGCTGAGGCTCGCCTTGCCGTTGACGTTCAGTCGCTGGGCGCGATCCGGAAAATACCGCTGCATGTCCTCGTTCGACGGCTTCGACACGAAGCTCGGGTTCGAGATAATGCTGGCGCGCGGCGGCGGCGGAGCCGGAGAGGCCACGACCGGAGGCGCGGGGGCCGGCTTGGGCCGCTCGATCGGCGCGATGTTCAGTGGCGGCGGAGCGGGCACATTGAGCGGAACCGCGACCGGCGGCCGGGGCTGAACCGGCGGGGGCGGCATGTTCTTCGGCGGCGGCGGAGGCGGAGGCGGCGGAGGCGGCGGAGGCGGAGGCTTGATCAGCTGAGCGTCCGTCTTTTCGTCGGTGAAGTTCTGATACTCCGCCTTGAATTTCCACTGCCACAGGTAGTAGCCGATAATGCCGTGGATCCCGACCGCCAGGGCGATGGCGTAGATCAGGCCGCGCTGGTTGCGGGGCCGGGGGACATCGAAAGGGTTGTGGCTCGGGTGAGCGATATCGATTTCGGGGGTGGTCGGGGGCGTATCGGTCATTGCTTCAGCCCCGACTTGTCCTCGCCCACCAGGGCCACGCTGTAGAAGCCGTTGTCCTGGAGTTTGTTCATGACGCCCATGAAGTTCTCATAGAGAACGTCCTCGTCGCCACGGATGAA
>JANYFU010000028.1 GCA_025359665.1 Caulobacteraceae bacterium | reverse complement strand
GGTCGAACCGACCACGTAACAGCCCTTGATCCTGGCGATCTGGGCCACGACCGAGCCGACCGCACCGCCGGCGGTGGAGACGAACACCTGCTCTCCGTCTTTCAGAGTCCCGGTGTCCAGCAGGCCGCCATAGGCGGTGATACCGGTGCCGCCCAGCGCATGCATATGGACCGACAGCGGCAGGTCCGGGTCGGGCCGGATGATCGACACGCCCTGGCCGCCACTGACGAACCGCTCGCGCATGCCGGCGCCGTGCCGAACGATGTCGCCAACCGCGAACTTCGGGTTGTTGGACGCGATCACCCGGCCGATGCCGCCGCCGATCAGCGCCTCGTTCAGCGCCTGATCGCCGTTGAACCGGGGCCGCATGTAGGGGTCCACCGACATCAGCAGGTTCTGGACCAGGATCTGCCCGTCGGCCGGATCGGCGACCACGGTATCGACCACCGCGAAATCCTCGGGCCGGGGCAAGCCGTCGGGACGGCGGACAAGGTGAATCTCTCGGCTGGCGGTCATGAACGGTGGTCCTCGTTGTTGTCGTGGTTTGGCCTGGGCAGGACACCGCGCTCGACCAGCCGGCCCAGCCATTTCTCGAACATCACCTCGGTGTCCATGCAGTCGCCGAATCCGGCCTGGCGCAGCTTGGTGGTGCTGACCAGCATCGGACCCGGCAGGGACTTGGCGCCCCAGGAGAAGATCAGGTCGGCGTAGTGGTGCGACTCGCCCACCAGTTCGGTCATCGACACCCGGCGCAGGTTGTTGTTCTCCACCACCCGGTCCCAGACCTCGGCGTGCGCGGGCAGGAATTGCGACAGCGACACGGCGTCGCCATAAGCCGGATCGAGGCCCACGGCCTTGGCGATGGTCGGCCAGACGTTGCGCCAGACCATCACGTCGCCGTTGGTGATGTTGAACGTCTCGCCGCGCGCCGCCGGCGCCTCGGCCGCCCAGGCGAACGCCTTGGCGATCAGGTCGGTGTCCACCGCCTCGATGATGTTCTCCTGCTCGGCAGGACAGTTGAACGGCAGGCCAAGCTCGCGGCAGATCGCGGCGTAGGCGCCGATCACCGGGATCAGGTTCATCGCCACGCCGTGGGCCGCGCCAAACACCACCTGCGGCCGCCAGATGGTGAAGGTCCACGGCTTCCCCACCTGCTCGCCGCGGATGAAGTCCTCCTGCAGCCAATAGAAGTTGTCGTGCGGATCGCGAGGACGGTTCTCTCGCGCGGGCACGGCCAGCGGATGAACGTGGGCGCCATAGGCCTTGGTGCCCTGCAGCACGCTGACATGCCGCAGCCCCTGGGCGACGGCCAGCAACGGCTGCATCAGGTTGCGCATCATGGCCAGATTGGTCTGCATCTGGTCCTGTTCGTACCAGCCCGGCATCAGGCCGGGTTTCTCGAACAGCGCCGCGTAGACCACGTGGGTCAGCCCGCCGAATCCCGCCGCGGCGGCCCGGCAGCCCTCGGCGTCGTTCAGATCGACGGCGACATGATCGAAGACGGTTCCCTCCGCTACGTCGGGGCGGCGGCGCGACAGGCCAATGACCTTCCAGCCCGGCAGCGAGGCGAAATGCTCGACGGCCGCGGCGCCGATCACGCCGCTGGCCCCGACGATCAGAACGGTGTTCACGACTTCCTCCGATGGCTTGTTTTGGTTGTCAGATCCAGCTGAGCGCGCGCTGGAAAAGGCTGATCGTCTGGGCGTGCAGGGCGTCGCCAGTGGCCTTTTCGGCCTTGCCGGCCGCCGCCCGCGCCTGGGTGCCTTCGAGGATGATGCCGAGTTTGTAGCACGCCAGGACCGCGTACCAGGTGATGTGATCCATATCGCGCGTCGTCTGGCCGGCGTAGCGCGCCACCAACTCCTCGACCTTGGGAAAACCGTCCCAGGGCGTCACCGAGGTGCTGGTCGACGCCGGCCGCCCCTCCAGAGGCCAGGTCGCCATGATCCAGCCCATGTCGAGCAGCGGATCGCCGATGGTGGTCAACTCCCAGTCAACGATGGCCGCCAGTTCGGGGCCGTCGAAGCGATAGAGCACATTGGCCAGGTGATAGTCGCCGTGGATCACGCCCGGCTGAAAGGTCGCCGGCCGATGGGCGTCGAGCCAGGTCGCCACCGTATCGATCCCCTCGATCTCGCCGGGTCCCGCCCAGCCTTCATATTCGGCGTAGCTGGCCAGCTGTTTCTTCCAGCGGCCGACCTGGCGCTCAAGGAAGCCGTCGGCCCGGCCCAGGCCGGAAAGACCCGCCGCCACGTGATCGACCCGGCCCAGCGCGGCGATGCCATCGACCAGTGCGAAGCCCATGCGTCGCCGGATATCCGGACTGCCGGCGTGAAGCGGCGGTAGCCCTACCGTGGGATTGAAGCCCTCCACCGGCTCCATGAGATAGAAGGCCGCGCCCAGCACATCTTCCTCCGGGCAGGCGGCGATCAAGCGCGGATGGGGAACGTCAGTCCCCGCCAGGGCGGCCAGAACCTTGGCCTCGCGCCGCATGGTCTCGCTGCCGTTCATGCGCGGGTGCAGCGGCGGGCGGCGGAGCATGAACCAGCGCTCGCCCCGCCGAAACTTCAGCAATAAATTCTGCGTGCCGCCCGGCGGCCGTTCGGCCTCCTCGAGTGGTCCTGCTTCCAGGCCCTTCTCGTCCATCCAGCTTGTCAGCCGATCCAGGTCGACCCACTGGCGCCAGGCGCTGAGGGCGGGGTCCACGGCCATCAAGGAACGGGCCGGAAACGCACGCCGCCGATCAGCACCCCGTCGTCATCGACGTCCAGGCCGTCGGCGCGGGCCCTGTCGAGGACATCCTCGACATCGGCGACCTTCAGGTCGATCCGGGAAATCCAGGTCATCGCGTCTTCGCCCTGGCAGAAGCTGATGACACCCTTTGTCAGAGGCAGGCGAAGGCCGTTGTCTGGATCGAGCGGGGCCTCCAGCAACTTCGACCACTGGGCCGCCAGGGCGTGCGGGTCGGGGCTGGACAGGGTGAGGCCCTCGATGTCGACCACCGTCTGGGTGCGGGTCTCGCGCCAGGTCTTGCCGGCCGGCCACCAGTCGCCGAACGGCTCCAGATAGTCGGGCTCGGTGCGCTGCTGGTCGATCGAGACCAGCATGCCGCCGAAGTCGGCCGGGTGGAAATGCGAGGCGCGATAGGCCGGCGTGTCGATGTCGTCGACCACCCGCACGCCCAGCGCCGACACCCGGGCGCGCTGCGCCTCGGCGTCGGGGTCTTGCAGGATAATCATGTAGCCGGCGTCGCCGCCTCGCCGGCTAAGGAACCGGCCCGCCGACGCGCCCTCGGCGATCGGCTGCACGACCTCCAGGAACCCGGTTCCGGCGGACAGCACCGCGTTCTTCAGGCCGTAGTGATGGATGCCCGGGTCGTTGAAGGCGACCTTGAGGCCGAACACCTCGGCCAGACCGTGGGTCGCCTTGTCCAGGTCGTTGGAGGCCAGGGCGATCTGTCTTAGCCGCATGGTTCAGCGTCCTTTGAAAACGGGCGGGCGTTTTTCCACGAACGCCTTGAAGGCCTCGGTGGTGTCCTCGGTCTGGAACAGGCGCATGTGTTTTTCGCTCTCAAGGCCGATGTAGTCGGAGAAGCCGATCTTCTCGGCCGCCACGAAGTTGGCCTTCATCGTGGTCAGCGCCAGCGGCGCCGCGCGGCCCAGGCGGGCGGTCAGCCCCACGATTTCGGCCTCGAAATCCTCCGCCGGCGCCACCCTGGACACCAAGCCGATCCGCAGAGCCTCGGCGGCGTCGAACTTGCCAGGCAGGAAATACAGTTCCCGCGCCTTCGCCGCCCCCAGGATGCGCGGCAGGGTCCACGGCCCGCCCATGTCGCCCGCCACGCCGACGTCCAGGAAGGCGGTGTTGAAGCGCGCGGTGGACGAGGCGATGCGCAGGTCGCAGGCGCAGGCCCAGCCGAACCCCGCCCCGGCGCAGGCGCCGCTGATCGCCGCGATGGTTACCGCCGGCATCTCGTGCAGCAGCACCGCGACGTTGAACTCCCGGGTCATCGACCAGACGGCCCGCGCCGCGGCCGGGGCGCCCTGGCCGCCATAGTGCTTGACGTCCGCGCCGGGACAGAAATCCGCCCCCTCCCCGCGCAGCACCAGCACCCTCACGTCCGGATCGGCGGCGATGGCGCTCAGCGCCTCATAGAGCTCCACCATCATCGGCCCGCCGATGCTGTTGCGCTTGTCGGGCCGGTTCAGGCTCAGCGTGGCGACCGCGCCGTCGCGCGCCACCAAAATGGTTTCGTAGGTCTTGGTCACGGGGCGTCTCCTGGGCTTCGTTGCGTCGGAGCCTCAACCACTTCCTTACGGCCTGGGCGTGCGCGGCGGCAAGCGCCGCCACCCCGGTTCAGTAGTCAGGCCAGGCCGCGAAGCTGGGACCCCGGCGCTCGACGAACGAGGCGGCCCCCTCGGTGGCGTCGGGGTGCGCCAGGGAATCGGCCATCAGGCCCTCGGTCTGGCGCGCGCCGTCGTCGAAGTTGCGCGCCAGGTCGGCGTGGATCTGCGCCTTGATCACCGCCACCGAGCGCGGCGACACCGTCGCGGCCATCTCGGCGACATAGGCTTCCACCGCCGCCATCAGGCCGTCGGCCGGCGCGAGCCGGTCGGCGAGGCCGATGCGATAGGCCTCGGCGGCGTCGACCCGGCGCGAACTCCACAGCAGATCGAGCGCGCGGCTCAGCCCCACCAGGCGCGGCAGGATCCAACTGGTTCCGTGTTCGCCGATCAGGCCGCGCTTGGAAAACACGGTGATCAGGCTGGCCTCCTCGGCCATGAACCGCAGGTCGCACATCATCGCCAGCACGAAGCCGCCGCCCGCCCCGACCCCGTTCACCGCCGCGATCACCGGCTTGGAAATGTCGAGCAGGAAGCTGAACATCATCGCCTGGCGTGGCGAGCGCTCGGCCCGTGCCGCGGGAGCCCGGCCCGCCGCGTGATCGGCCAGCACGCTCATGTCCAGGCCCGCGCAGAACCCCCGCCCCGCGCCGGTGACGCAGATCGCGAACACCTCGGGATCGGCCTCGGCGGCCCGGATCAGCGTCTCCACCTCCGCGATCATCGGCATCGTCAGGGCGTTCAACGCCTCGGGCCGCTCCAGCCGGACGACGCCGAGGCGGCCCCGACGCTCGTAGCTGACTTCCGGGATGCTCATCATTATCCTCCGCGTCAGAAGGTCTCGGCCGACGCCCGCCTCCAGTTCTCGGTATACAGCCCTATGGCGAGGCGCCCGTCCAGCAGCGCGCCGGGGCTGAGGAAGGTGTGGAGGGCGCTGAACTGCCGGACTTCCATGCCGCTGACCCGCCTGAACAGGTGGTGGGGCTTGAGCTGGTCGGGATGTTCCAGGCCGGCGGCGGCCAGCATTTCCGACAGCGCCCTCAGGGTCAGCCGATGGAAATTGTAGACTCGCTCGGCCTTGTCCGGGACCACCAGGGCGGCCTGGCGCAGAGGGTCCTGGGTGGCGACCCCGGTCGGGCAGCGGTTGGTGTTGCAGCTTCGCGACTGCACACAACCCACGGCGAACATGAATCCCCGCGCCGAATTGGCCCAGTCGGCGCCCAGGGCCAGCACACACGCGATGTCGAAGGCGCTGACGATCTTGCCGGCCACGCCGATCTTTATCCTGTCGCGCAGGCCGGCACCCACCAGGGTGTTGTGCACAAACAGCAGTCCCTCGCGCATCGGCGCGCCGACATGGTCGCTGAACTCGGTCGGCGCGGCGCCGGTGCCGCCCTCCGTGCCGTCCACCACGATGAAGTCCGGCGTCACCCCGCTTTCGATCATCGCCTTGACGATGCCCATGAATTCCCACGGGTGGCCCAGGCACAGCTTGAAGCCGACCGGCTTGTCCCCGGACAACTCGCGCAGCCGAACGATGAACGCCATCAGCTCCAGCGGGGTCGAAAAGGCGGTGTGGCGCGAGGGCGAGACGCAATCCACGCCCAGCGGGACGCCCCGGGTCTGGGCGATCTCGGGGGTCACCTTGGCGGCCGGCAGCACCCCGCCGTGGCCGGGCTTGGCCCCCTGGCTGAGCTTGATCTCGATCATCTTGACCTGATCGAGACGGGCGTGACCGGTGAACAGGTCGGCATCGAAATGGCCGTCCGGCGTGCGGCAGCCGAAATAGCCGCTGCCCAGTTCCCAGACGATGTCGCCGCCCATCTCCTGGAGATAGGGCGACAGGCTGCCCTCGCCGGTGTCGTGGCTGAACCCGCCCCGCTTGGCCCCGGCGTTCAGGGCGCGGATGGCGTTGGCGCTCAGCGCGCCGAAACTCATCGCCGAGATGTTGAACACCGAGGCGTTGTAGGGCCGGGCGCAGTCGGGACCGCCGATGGTGATGCGAAAGGTCGCCGGA
>JANYFU010000006.1 GCA_025359665.1 Caulobacteraceae bacterium | reverse complement strand
GGTGAAGGCGCGCTTTGCTTCGGTGGAGGCCGCAGCGATCACCCTCATGCCCAGAAGGGCGCCGAGCTGGACGGCGGCGACGCCTACACCTCCGGCCGCGCCAAGCACCAGCAGGGTCTCGCCGGTTTTGACGGCGGCGCGATCCGCCAGTCCGTGAAGGGCGGTGATGTAGTTCAGGGGCAGGGCGGCGCCCGCTTCGAAGCCTAAACTGCCTGGCAGTTTGACGGTCATCGCCGCGGGAAGAAGAGCGAATTGCGCGAATCCCCGCGCGCCCAGCCCAGCCACCCGCTCGCCTAGCGCTAGATTCGTAACTCCCTCGCCAAGCGCGTCGATCACCCCGCTGATCTCGGCTCCAGGGGTGTGGGGAACCGGCGGTTTGACCTGATAGCGTCCCAGGGCGACCAGGGCGTCCACATAACCGACCCCGACCGCGGCCACTTTGACGCGCACTTGGCCAGCTCGTGGTTCGGGCCTGGCGATCTCGACCTCGCCATAGTCGGCGAGGCTATCAATCCGATCGGCCTGGATGGCTTTCATCGCGAGTCCTCAAGCAGTGGCGGCGGCCGGGGTGGGCGGCGTCATATCGGGGAATCATGGCGGCTCCTAGCCGGCTCGGCTAGGTTGCGAATCGCGGGCGCGGAGAGTGGCGATGGGCTGGAGGTCGGCGGCTGCGGTGTTCTTGGCCGTGGCGACATCGGGAACCGCGGCGGCCTGGGCCAACACCATCGACGTTCGCGCCGAGATAGAGGCCGTCGTATACCGCTCGGCGGCTACTCAGGCGGCCTATGCCCGCACCAACGACGATCACTTGCGCGCCGAACACGAACGGGTCGAGGCCCAGATCGTTCAGGCTAAGGCGGGCGACGTCCGGAGTCGACGCGACACCACCGCCTTGCAAGCCAGTTTCGATCGCGACCTGGCGGCGAAAGATCAGGCCTACGCCCAGGGCGTTCTGGAACTGCGGGAGGCGGCGATGGCGCTTGGCCGAACGCCTGATGGGGCTGCTGCCTTAGCGAGATTCAACACCGATGACGAGGCCGAGGCCTTGGCGGCCATGGACGGCCAGCGTGAAGCCAGAGACAAGGCGCGTGGCAAACCCGATCCCGCCGCGAGCGTGGCCGAGGCTCGGCGGATCGCCGCGCTGGCCCTCGACGCCCGCCAGCGTGGCAAGTTGACGACGGATCAGGCGATCGCGCGTTTCGAGGCCTTGGTGGGTCTCGGTCAGGCCCGGTTCGGTGACTGGATCGCGCTGAGCGGATTATACCATGACCTCGGCCGCGAGACTGATGCCCGGCGGGCCATGGGGTCCGCGGAGAAGATCGCCTCCAACGATTCGGAGCATGCGAACGCCTTGATGCGACTTGGCCATCTGCTGCTCGACGCCGGCGACTTGCCAGGCGCTGGGAAGGTGCTCGGGGATGGCGTGCCGGTTTTCCGACGCCGGTTCGCCGCTGAGCCTTCGGACCATTGCCTGTCGGATCTGGCGCTGGCCCTGTTGTTGAGCGGTTATGAGCGCGGCCTGGGGCGCGATGCCGCCGGTGCGCGGGCCGCGCTCGAGGAGGGCGCCCGCCTCCGCCGCGGCCTCGGCGCGCCGCCGCCCGAGAACACCACGACCCGGGACGCCATCGCCGTCGCCCTGGCTGTACTAGGCGACACTCTCGCCGCCGCGGGGGACCTGGACGGCGCCCGAAGAGCCGATCAGGAGAGCCACGCGATCTTCCGGAACCTGCTTGACGCGAACCCCGGAAACAAACGGTGGGCGATCATGAGCGACGCCACCCTTGGGGCCTTGGCCGATGTTCTTAACGCCCAGAGAGATTTTGCCGGCGCGAGTAAGGCCTATGACGAATTATTGGCCAATGTTCGCCAGCGGGCGCTAGAGAATCCTGGCGGCATGGCCGATCAAAGAGCGCTGGCGGTGACGCTGCGGGATTTCGCCGCCAACGCGGCGTCCGAGGGCGATCTGCCAAAGGCTCGCCGCGCCATCGAGGAGAGCCTCGGTATCTTCACCAAGTTGACCGCCCAGGCTACCGCCGATGTCGACACGCGGGCGATGGCAGATCAGGCGGTGGTCGCCCTGGGTGACATTCTCAGCCGGCAAGGAGACATCGCCGGCGCGCGAAAGGCTTACGGCAAGGGCCTGGAGGTAAAACGTCGCCGGGCGCTGGCCCATCCCGGCGATCCTCTGGTCCAGGCCAGTCTCGCCGCCGCACTGCGCAGGACCGGCTATGCGGACGCCGCCCAGGGCGATCTGACCGGCGGCCGCCAGGCGCTAGTGGAAAGCCTGGCGATCGGGCGGCGGCTCGCGGCCAACAATGCGGCCAATGGCGATCTGCAGGACCTCATAGCCTTCGATACCAACGCCCTTGGCGAAATCCTGACTGCTCAGGGGGACCTGCCCGGAGCCGAAGTAATGTTCGGCCAGGCGACGACAATCTATCGTCGTCTCGCCGTCGATGGGGGTCCGGCCCAGACCCGGCTTGTCGAGGGGCTGATCAAGCTCGCGGCGGTCTACCAGGGACGGGGCGATCCGATCAGCGCCCAGACCAGCTTCGGAGAGGCGGCGGTGATCCTGGGCCGCCTCGGCCCCACAGCGCCATCCGACCCGACGATCCGCGCGCTATCCGCAACCGTCACCAAGTTCACGGTCAAGGGCGCGCCAATCACTTGGCCCTTGATCCAGGCGCAAACAGAAATCCTGTTCCGCCAGGGGGCTCTGCCGGCTGATGAAATCGTGTGGTTGCGCGCGGTGCGGCTGCGAGCCGCGCACGCCGGCCGCTAAGCCGCGATGCTGCGGCGCTCCTTAAGGAATTCGAAGAATTCCACCCCTTCGCGCAACCGCCGCTTCATCATGTCGGGACTACGGACCATCTCGTTGACGATGGCGCCGATCTTGCGCGGCCGGAAATAGAAGCTTCTGTAGAAGGTCTCGACGCTGGCGAAGATCTCTTCGTGGCTTAGATGCGGATAGTGCAGCGGGGCGATCTGCACGCCGTGCTCGTCGACTAGTTCGGCGTGATCGGCGTCGAGCCAGCCGTTCTCCACCGCCTGTTTGTACAGGAAGGTGCCCGGGTAGGGCGCGGCCAGGGAGACCTGGATGGTGTGCGGGTTGATCTTGGCGGCCCATTCGGCGGTGGCCTTGAGGGTCTCGCGGGTTTCGCCCGGCAGGCCGGCGATGAAGGTGCCATGAATGACGACGCCCAGTTCGTGGCAGTCCTTGGTGAACTTCTCGGCGACCTCGACGCGCATACCCTTCTTGATGTTGTGCAGAATCTGCTGGTCGCCGCTCTCATACCCCACCAGCAACAGGCGCAAGCCGCCGGCTTTGAGCTTCTTGAGGCTATCATAGGGCACGTTGGCCTTGGCGTTGCACGACCAGGTGACACCGAGTTTGCCAAGTTCCTTTGCGATGGCCTCGGCTCGCGGCAGATCGTCGGTGAAGGTGTCGTCGTCGAAGAAGAACTCCTTCACCTGTGGGAAAGCCTTCTTCGCCCAGGCGATCTCCTCGATCACATGTTCGACGCTGCGGGTGCGATAGCGGTGGCCGCCGACGGTCTGGGGCCACAGGCAGAAAGTGCAGCGGCTCTTGCAGCCGCGGCCAGTGTAGATCGAGATATACGGGTGTTTCAGATAGCCGATGAAATAGTTCTCTATCTTCAGGTCGCGCTGATAGATCGGCGAAACGAAGGGCAGGCTGTCCATGTTCTCCAGGATCGGCCGATCGCCATTGTGGACGATCACCCCATCGGTGTTGCGATAGGACAGACCGAGGATGTCGGCCCAGGGCTTGTCGTCGGCGACGTCCTTGATCGTGAAGTCGAACTCGTTGCGGGCGACGAAATCGACGCACGGCGCGGCCTTGAGGCTGCCGTCGGCGTCCACGGCCACCTTGGCGCCGATCATGCCGATCTTCAGGCTGGGGTTCTCGGCCTTCATCGCCGCGGCGCATTTCACGTCGGAGGCGAAGGAGGGGATCGAGGTGTGCAGCACCACCAGATCGAAATCATGGGCCAACGGCAGGATGTCGGCCATGGTCTGCTTGTGCGGCGGAGCATCGATCAGGCGGCTGTTTTCCACCAGGGCGGCGGGCTGGGCCAGCCATGTCGGGTACCAGAACGACTTGATCTCGCGCTTGGCCTGATAGCGCGAACCGGCGCCGCCATCGAAACCGTCAAAGCTGGGAGCCTGGAGAAACAGGGTGCGAAACATGAAAAACCTCAAGGATGAGAGAGGACGCCGTCTCGCCCCACACGAAAACGTCGGCCCTGCCAGCCCACGTTGTTGACCGTGAAGCTGGCGATGAAGACTCCGAATGACAAGAGATCGCGGGCCGGAATCAACCACCAGCGACCAGCCCGCGCGCCTGTCGCCCGGTCAATACAGACTTTGCAGGCGAAACGCACCCCGAGAGCGGTGAAAATCAGCGCAAGCGACGGCAGGGAAAACCCGAGCAGGGCGCCGGTGATCAGCGCCAGGGCGAAGGGATAGGTGATCAGGCTGCCGGCGTAGCCGGCGGGATCGACCTGGCGCACGGTGCGGCCCCAGCGAAGTTCGTGGTCCAGCAGGTGGCCGCCGCTGGCTTCGACGCAGAGATGCGACACCACCATCGGGGGAATGGCGATTGTCAGCCCCAGCGCCCGGACGGCCCGGCCGATTTCGTAGTCGTCGGCCAGATGATTTGCGAAGGCCTGGAAGCCGCCGATCCTGGCCAGGGTCGTGGAGGTCATGGCGATAGTTGAACCAAAGCAGGGCTGGGCCAGGCCCAGGACCTTGCCCAGTACGGCGTTGGGCAGAAAGCCGTAGTTCAGCGCCATGGCGCCCAGGCGGGACCAAGGCGATCCATCCTCGGCGCCCACATACAGACAGGTCACGGCCCCGACGCCCTCGATCGTCAGCGCCGCGGCCACGCGGCGAAGATAGTCTGGCGTCACGGCGATGTCGGCGTCGCTGTGCACCAGCAGCGGGTGGCGCGCCTGGGCGGCGATGTTGATCAGATTGGAGATCTTGCGGTTGGTCCCATACTGGGTGGCGTTGATCACCAACTCGATATCGATGTCCGGCCGGCGGGTCCGCAGGGCCTCGACCACCTCGATTGCAGGATCGGCCGGATCCTGGACGCCGAAGACGATCTGGACCGGCGCCGGGTAGTCCTGGTCGCAAAAACCCTCGAGGACAGCCGCCATTCCAGGAAAGACGCCGTGCAGCGGTTTGATCAGGCTTACCGGCGAAAACAGCAGGGTGGCGGATGCTGGGCGGCCCAGATGGCGCGCCGCCAAGAAAGCCGCGGTGATCGCATAGATACAGCCGACCACGGCCATGGCGGCAAACAGCCAGCCGAGGACCGGAATCATGCCGAACACCGATTTGGTTCCGTGAAAATCACGCCCGCCCCGTTAGTTCACCCCGTGAGTCTTCAATAGTGTCGTAGCAGGATGGTGTTTTGAAGGCGCCTTCCATCCAGGCCCGCGTGGCGATCAGCAAGGCGCGGGATCGGGCTTCCGGGTCGGGAAACGTCTCGCGAAGGGCCTTGGATCTCAACTCGACGCTTAGCGGCGTCGCGGCCGGCATGGCGGCCAGAACCCCGGATAGGGGAAGCGCGCCTTCGCCCGGCATCAGGCGCAGGTCCAGAGCCTCCTCGATGATCGCCGGAACATCGTCCGGGCTTGGCCCAACGGCGGCCGCGTCGCAGAACTGGGCGTAGGCGAAACGGCCGGGATCGACTTTCGCAAGATCGGCTGGCTTTCCGCCGGTACGGGCGAAATGCAGCGGGTCCACCAGCAAACCCGCCTCCGCGCGGCCGCAGCGCTCCAGAACGTCCAAGGCGTCTGGTAGCGACCGCACCGCGGTGAAGGCCCCGAACTCCAGAGACACCCTCAGGGTCTTGCCGGCGTGGTCGGATAGGCGGCCGAGTTTATCCGCCGTTTCACCAGCTTCGGTCGCCGAGCTGACCACAAGCACGTTCTCGGCCCCTACCTCGATGGCGATGTCGATCAGGCGGAAATGGTCTGGATCGTCCAGACCCGACCGCAACCATACCACTTCGGCGTCCAGCGCCGAGAGATCGGAGTCCTTCAATCGATCTCGAACCTCCCGCGTGGTTCGCGGCGTCCAGGTCCGCATATCGACCCAGATGCCTACCGCATCCCATCCCGCCGCCGCCGCGGCGGCCACGGTCTGGCCGGGCGTGAACTCGGGCATGACGCCAGCGGCCAAGGAAAGCCTGCGATCTCGTGAACCCATGTGCATTTCCCGGTTTCCAGACCCGCGTCCGCGCGCCGCGCCGTTGACCCAGGCTAGTCTCGCGCGTCAGAATTGGAAACGAACAAACGCGATTGTTTTGGGGAGCCCAGATGAAAGCCAGCGTTTTCCAAACGGCCGGCGCGCCGTTAGCCGTGATCGATACGCCTGAGCCAGGGATCCTGGCCGGCGATCTGCTGATCAAGGTCGGTTACAGCGGGGTGTGCGGCACCGATCTGCACCTGACCCAGCCCGGCGTTCCGTCGTCGCTCCTTTCGGGCGCGATCCTCGGCCACGAATTCTCGGGCGAGGTGGCGGGGGTCGGCCGGGAGGCGCGGGGCGGCTGGCGTGAGGGCGACCGGGTAACGGTGATGCCTTACCGCCCGTGCCCGGCCTGCGGCGCGCTGTGCAAGGACGGCCTCGACATCATCTGCCCCAACGTGGCCTATCTCGGCATCGCCAGGCCGGGGGGGAACGCCCAGTTCGTGGCGGTGGGCGCGGGCCAGGCCTTGAAGCTGCCGCAGCCGGTGGATCTGAAGTCCGGCGCCCTGGTCGAACCCCTGGCCGTGGGCTTTCACGCGGTGCGCAAGGCGGGGTCCCTGCTGGGCAAGAGGGTGCTGGTGATCGGCGCCGGGCCAGTGGGTCTGTCCGTCCTGCTGTTCGCCCGCCTGGCCGGCGCGCGCGGCGTGGTGGTTTCGGAACCGCGCGAGAGCGCCAGACGCCGGGCGATGGCCATGGGCGCCAGCTCCACCTTTGATCCCCGCGCGGGCGACGTGGCCGAGGCGCACGGCGACCTGACCGGCGGGCCGCCGGAGGTGATCTTCGAGTGCGTCGGCACGCCCGGCATGATCGAGGAGTCGGCGCGCATCGCGCCGCTGTTCGGGCGGGTGATCGTGGTGGGGGCCTGCATGGAGGTCGATCACTTCCGCCCCATCGTCGCCCTGGCCAAGGAGCTGACCATGACCTTCGTGCTGGGCCACACGCGCGGAGACTTTCAGTTCGTGATCGACGGCTTGGCCGACGGTCGTATTGACGCCTCCCCGCTGGTGACTGAGGTCACCGGATTCGAGGGTTTCGCGGCGTCCTTCGAGGCACTTAGATCGGGTGCGGACAGCTGCAAACTGCTGTTGAAACCGAACTGAGCGAACAAGGGGTAGACCGTGGGGTTCAGGGGGCCGCTACCAGCCTGAATAGCCGAGGAGGCCCCATTGATAGAGCGTCGCCGCCAGGGTCAGGAACACTGCCATGGCGACAGCTTGGCGCGTCCAGCGCCAGGCGCTCCAGCCGCGCGGACGGGCGGGAAAGGCGACCAGAAGCGCCGCCACCGGCGTGGCGACGGCGGCGACCATCAGCGCCCAGCAACCGATGGGGAACAGCGTTCCCGGATAGGTCAGCACGGCGGTGTTCTGGTCCCCGAGCGCAGCAGCCCCGGCGGCGGCCAGGCCAAAGGCGACCAGCCAGATCAGACACAGGCCATCCAGGACCAGGCCAGCGGTTCGCCCCCGTTCATTGCGCTTGAACAGGCGCCGCACGGCGGCGGCCACGCCCCAGATCGCGGTCAGAACGCCCTGGGAGGCAACAGCCGCCAGCCAGGCCGGCCCCTCAAAGAAATCGATGCGTTCCATCGGGCCTGCGCTGAAGGAATCGAAGCCGCGCATGCGCGCGCCCACTTCCTGAAAGGCTATACGATCGGACCCGTCGAGGTTGGCGAACACGCCGCCGCCGATCGGATAGTATCGCGCCAGGCGATTGCCTTGCGGAACGACGATATCGCCATTCGGCGTGGCTTCGATGTTGCTGGTGGCGAACAACCTCAGCAGCGCCGCTTCGGTTCGGAACATCGGCCGCCTAAGACCGCGATAGGTTCCCGCCACGCGATCGGCCTGCGCCTTGGCGTCCGCCACCCGGGGCGGGGCGGCCGTGGCTGGGCCGGCGAAGGCGGCCATCACGGCGGTGGGCAGGCTTTCACGCAGGCCGAGGCCGGTGGGCGTATTGACCGAAACGAATATGCCGACACCAGGGCCAGGGTAAATCTCCAGGCTTGAGTGCTGATACAGCAGGTCGCCGCCATGGCCGAAACCCGGCCGGCCCTTGTTGACGCTGAAGTCCATGAATCCGTGACGCCAGGATCCCATCCCGGGGGCGTTGGCCAGCAAGGGTTGGCGCAGGTTTTCGAAGGTCGCGACGCGCAGGACGCCAGCTTTTTCCAGTTGGGTCGGATCGAGCAGCGCGCTCAGATACAGAGCCATATCATGGGCGTTGGCCGACAGGGCGCCGGCCGGGGCGATGTGGCCGACATATTCGAACGGTTGCGGCTCAAGCGCTCCGGCCTTGAAGGCGAAGCCGCTGGAGACCTTGGCCGCGACCGCCGGGGGCATGGGCGCGGGCAGGCCGCGAGCCTTGGCGAGAGCTGGCGAATAGGGTTCGCGATAGGTCGCCGTGGTCATGCCCAGCGGGCGAAAGACGTGCTGTTCGGCATAGTCCTGCCAGGGCTGGCCGCTGACATGGGCGACGATCGCGCCGGCCAGGGCGGCGCCGTAGTTGGAATAGACCGCCAGGGTTCCGGGCTCCCGGACCCGGTGGACCCGGTGGGTGCGGAGATAGGTGTCGATCGAGGTCAGATGGTTGGCGTCGGGCACGAAGAACCCGCCCAGAACCGAATCCTCGAACCCGGCCGAATGGGTCATCAGGTGGCGGATGCGAATGGGGTTGCGGAACCCTTCGTCGGGAATCCGCAGGTCGGGCGGCAGATGGCTGTTGATCGGATCGTCCAGGCTGATCCTGCCCTGCTCCACCAGTTGCATCAGGGAAATCCAGACCGGCGTCTTGGAGATCGAGCCGACCCGGAACAGGGTGTCCGCGTCAACGGGGCGCCGGGGCGACACGCCCGCCAGCCCATAGCCCTTGGTCAGCACCACCCCGGAGCGATCGATGACAGCCACGGTGACGCCGGCGATATGGTCATCGCGCATCGCCTCTCCGACCGCGCCATCGACAAAGGCCTCGACCTTGACGCGGTCCAGCGGTTGGCCGGTGGGAGCCTGGCCATGGGCGCCGGACCCCGCGATGATCAGCGACGCCAGAAGCCCCCAGGCGAACCTGGCAATTCGACCACGCATAGGCTTTCCCTCCGACCCGTTCCGAAGGTCGCGGGAATCCGGGCTTTCAGCAAGTGAAGCTTTGGTCACGGCTACGGCAATAGCGCCGACCAGGCCGGGTCCGACGCGCCCAGGGTGTAGGCCGACGGAGCCAGAAACTTACCCGACACGTCCACCGTCCACAGGTGGGCGCCATAGCCCGTGTCGCGGGCGAACATGATCACCCGGCTGTTGGGCGCCCAGGTCGGACCCTCGTCGAGGTAGCTGTCGGTCAGCAGCCGCTCGTTCGAGCCGTCGGACTTCATCAAGCCGATATGGAACGCCGATCCTTCCTGTTTGGTGAAGGCGATCAGCTTGCCGTCCGGGCTCCAGACCGGGGTGGTGTAGCGCCCCGATCCGAACGAGATGCGGTGGACGTTCGATCCGTCGGTGTTCATCAGGTAGATCTGGGGCGAGCCCCCGCGGTCGGAGTTGAACACCAGCTGAGCACCGTCCCGAGAGAACGACGGCGAGGTGTCGATGCCAGGATCGGTGGTCAGGCGCGTGGCCGAGCGGGTGGCGAGGTTCATGGCGTAGATGTCGGTGTTTCCGTCCTTCTCGGCGGAAAAGGCCACCCAGGCGCCGTTGGGCGAAAAGCTTGGCGCGAACATCATGCCCGGGAAATGGCCCAGGGCTTCCTGGCGGCCGGTCGCGATATTGAGCAGATAGATCGTCGATCCGGTGGGCCGCAGGGCCATGTAGGTGACGTCCCGGGTGTTGGCCGAGACGTGGGGGAAGAACACCGAATAGGAGCCATCGGTCAGATAGCGGGGATTGGCGCCGTCCTGGTCCATGATCGCCAGGCGGCGGATGCGCCGGCCGCGCGGTCCACTCTCAGCGGCGAACACGACGCGGCTGTCGAAATAGCCCGGCTCCCCGGTCAGCTTTTCATAGATCGCGTCGGCGACCTTGTGCGCGACCCGTCGCCAGCTCTCCGATCCCGACGAAAACTGCTGACCGACCAGCTGGTCGCCGGCGTAGACGTCCCACAGCCTGACGTTGACCGTCAGGCGGCCATCGGCGTCGGCGCTCACGTCACCGGTCAGAAGGCCCTGGGCGCTGATCGCCTTCCAAGCGTCGAAGGCCGGTTTGACATTGACGTCCTGGGGACCGGCCGGGAACGTGGCGGGATCGAGCGGACGAAACAGGCCCGACCGGGCGAGATCGGCGGCGATCACCTGTTGGAGTTGCGCGGCCACGGGCCGACCACTGAACACTGGCACGGCGATGGGCAGCGGTTGGGTAGCCCCCTGGTCGACATTGACGACAATGTCGGCCATGGCCGGCGAAAGGCCAGGCGCCACCATGGCAAGGCCAAACACCGCCACCGCCAACATCATGATCACTGAGCGCATGGGCGTCTCTCCTGGTGAATGGCCTAGTGACTGGCGCACGCCGTCTTGGCGTCGAAGTTTACCGTGAAGGTCTGGCCGCGATAGGTCGGGCCGTAGGGCTCGGCCTGATGTACCGCGTCGATGGCCCGGCGGGCCGCTGTCGAGATGACCGGATTGGCCGAGTTGTCGCGCCCGCCTTCGGTGATGCGACCGATCACATGACCATCATAGCCGACGGTGAATTTCACCGGAATGACCACGGCGTCGCCGCCGGCGGTCTCGCAATTGGGGTTCCACAGCCGTTCCAGCAGTTGTGAGAGGCCGGCGATGTCGCTCTGGGACACGCCCTGGCCGGCGTCCACGCGCGCAACGGGCGCGGTTTCGGCGCGGGCCGGACCTTTGGCGCCCGAGGCCGGTCTTGGGGGAGAGGG
>JANYFU010000620.1 GCA_025359665.1 Caulobacteraceae bacterium | reverse complement strand
AACCGCTTGAGCATGGCGCGGCCGTGGTCCTGGCCGCCGAAGAACACCGCCAAAACCCGCACCAGGCGTTCGTCGTCATCGACATCGAGATAGAAAATCGCCCTGTCCCGGGTCACTGACCGTAATTGTGGAAGCAGATCCGGGCGTAGCGCGCCTTGGTGAGGCGTGTCACCAAGGGCGATCATCGCCGTTTCGATGGCCCTCAGTCTCAGGGTGGCGCGTTGGTCGGCCTCCTGCCGTGAATCACCGAAGTCCAGATAGCTTTGCGCCAGAAAATCGAAGATCAACTCAAGATCGCGATCGACGCCCAGGGCGCGCACGACACCAAAGGGTGTCACGCGCCAGACTTCGACGCCATCATGCGTTCGGTCCGTTCCCGTCCTTGCTCGATCGAGACGAATTCGTCCCCCCGCCGATCCGTGAGCAGTGCGCGCAGGGCGGCCAGCTCGGCCTCCTGGGCCTCGGTTTCCAGCTTCAGCAGCTCAAGTCCGTGCTGGAGAACCGCGCTCAAGCTGGGATATCGACCGCGCGCCACCATATCCCGCGCATAGGCTTCCTGGCTCCCGGTCAGCGAAATCGAGGTCTTGACGGACATGGGCGGCTCGCCTTGGTATGCTACTCAGTAGCATAGGACATGGAACCGCGGATCGCCACCCTTCTCGGAAATTTACAACCGGGGATTAGCGACGATGCGACGACGGTCAACACCGGGCAGGCCGTGCGATCCTTCCGCTGGCGCCTGTAGTCTGGCGCTACATCTGGGCCAATCCAAGGTCGGGAGCCGCCCGCCCAAGCTCGCCTTTTACGCCGCCGACGTCGCTGGAGCCCGCGCCGCCCTTCTGAAACACGGCCTAGCTAAGGCCGGGCCGGTCAAGTCCACAGCGGTTTTGGACATGTGCGACTCCAAAGATCCGGACGGTAACCCGTTCCAGATATCCAGTCGCCGCTGAGACCTCGCTGTCGGTCGTTCGGCAGCGCGCCGAGCGCGATGCGATCTACGCTTTCTGATCTGGCCCGTTCGGGATTGGTGGACTACGGGCCGGCGCCCGCGCTTCCGCCTTTGACACGATCGCCGCCAGGGCGTTCGGCGAGAACCTGGAAGCGAGCTTCTCCCTACCAAAACAGGATCGAGGCCGAGAATTCCCAGAGCCTCTCCGGCCATCCAGAGATTAGAGATATTTGTAGATGAGCCTGTTAGGTATAAATTGCTTTGAAATGGGTTTCAAAAAAATGCTGTTGTGAAATCTCCGTCCTGATGCAAAAAAATAAACGGATTATGCACCTTCCATTGAGAAATTGCTGCCGATACTGAACCATAACTTGTTGATATATCTAATTGAGCGGCGGGAGATATAGGTAAAGAAGAAAATCTGTAGCCATTGACTTGATGCAATAGCGCGAAACTCTGTGCCATTCCGCCGCTGAGACTATCGCCGACCGTAGCAACATTGGCATTCAAATTGTTCGAGGACACATCAATCCATGCGGCCGCCGCTGAACTCTTTATGCTATTCCATGCGTCGCTCCCACCGTTAGTGAGATCGGACCACCCATCTGCGGCGTTTTTAGTTCCCTTAAAACCAACTACGAAATTTTGTCCGTTAGCGGTTATGCCGTCTGACGTAGTTGCAAACACCGTCACCGAATCGGACAGGCCATCGGCCGAGGTTGGTCCGCCAGCGTGTTTTCCCCCTGGCGTGCTGGGCGAGTACGTCGCGACAGCAATCCATCCTGTAGGTACAGGCTTCCCCGGATAGCTGTCTAGGGCGAGTTGACTAGACGTAAGAGCAGAAACTTGAGATATGGTCATAATGGTTCCCCGTAGTTTGTAGCGGAGTCAACGTAGAATAGTGTCAGTCCATCTATGCCTGACTGATAACGCCCAAATATTTCGCTCAAAGAATCACTATGAAAGAAAGGTGCGGCTACGAGAAATTTTGAACTCCCAAAAATTGGCGAAGAAACGTAGTTCGTCAGGAAACCGTGGCCGCCCAATATGGAAAATTTCGTCAAATTTCCTTTTTCACCGATATTGTTAGTTTTATAGATTATGAGAGATTTGTCTCTACGCATTGATTCGGCTTGACCTAGCAACACCAAGTGATCATAAGAAATAGAGATGCCAGATCTTATCAAACCGAATTGGCCGGTTTGATATTGAGCCTGATTTATGTAAGGCGGCGATAAAAATTTTTCTATGTAGAAAGTCTCGGGAAACGAACCCAATCCATGATAAATTAAGTCGATGTCTCGCGTATTTATTTGGTTGAGGAAAAATATATTACCCAATCTCGCAGCTCTAGTCAATATTTTACCCTTTTCGTTAATACTCAAAAATTCAGAATTTACTCCATCTGTCTCTATAAAAGTAATTCTATTATTTATAGTTAAATTGCTATGCGTACCAGATATTAACGAGAAAGACAGCGGCTGTTTAGGGTAAATTGAATAAATTATGTCGTTAGGAAAATTGTGATCTGATCGTCTTTCCGTAACTTCTAAAGGGTTTACTCCTTTTTCCCAGAGTAATTGACCTCTATAATCAAGTTTCATGATGGAAAAATATGGATGACTACCATAGGCGCTTCCAATCACCATGAGTGCATCATTGTCAGGAGTGCAGGAATTTAGCACGAGCCGTGAGGTGGAATCTCCAAATCCCATCGGGCGTCCAATCAGTTTTTCCGATATCAAGACGCCTTTTTCATCAATATGATCAATTAATCCCGTATTCTCGGTATTCTGGTGATCTATAATACTTCCGCACAAATAAACAGTATTATCCGGCATTTGAGCAAGTCCGTTAAACTCTATTTTTATAGGGTCTGGATGTGATCTTTCATTTTCTGCTATCGTCCTTCGAAAACGCCAAACAACCTTACCATTGCCGTCCATCTTTAACGCCCACGCTGTAAACTGCATTCCGTTCGTGCCGGCAAGGACGTTACCTCCATCTCTGGTGGCTTCTGCCACGAGCGGTGTCATTTCCCCATCTTCACCTCCTGAGACGATGACTTCTTTCATCTTCGGTTGATTATCGTGAAGTGGATAGCAACCAGATAAACTTAGAAGTAATACTATAATTGCCGTAATATTATTGTGTCGTCGAATGAAAAATCCTGGTGACATTGTAATCATCTCTCACAGACCGCTTCTTTTGCCGCTTTGGCCACCGGTGACCAGAGGTAATCAATTACGGCCCGTCTCCCGGTAACAACCTCTACCTGCGTTGACATGCCTGCGGCTAACCGAGCTTGGTGCCCACCAACTTTGATCGAAGTCTGGCCCAGCCTCACGCGCACGGGAAATACGAGCCCTCTCTGCTGATCCACCGTCGAGTCCAGAGAAACATGGATCACCACGCCTTCCAAAGTACCGTATCGGGTGAATGGAAAGGCGTCCAACTTGACCACCACCCGCATCCTTTCGCGCACCAAGCCCGCATCGCGGTTCAAAAGCAGGGCTTCCACCATCAGAGCTTCGCCATCGGGGACGATAGTGACGATGGGTTTGCCCACCTCCGGCGTCTCCCCGACATTGGTCATGGTGACTTCCTGTACCACGCCCGATACGGGCGCGATGAGGCGCTGGAGCGATTTGCGGTCATCGGCCTTTCGCACCGCATCACCGCGAGTGGCCACGACCCCCTCCGCCTCCGCTCGCTCCTGCGCCGCGCGGCCGACGAATTCTTCCCGCGCCTGACTGGCGTCGGCGGCCAGTGAAGCGGCCTGCGACCGCGATTCGTCCAGTTTGGCGCGCTCCGACACCAGATCCTGGCGGGCGGTGACAGAGGCCTGGCGCGCCTGAAGCAGGCGCTGGTGCGCGCCAAAGCCCTGGCGATCCAGATCCTCCTGGGAGTCCAGGGTTTCCTTTAGCAGAGGGATGGTCTGAGTCAGCTTGTCGATCTCCGCCTGCGAGGCGCGGGTCGCGCTGTCGGCCGCCGCTCGCCGCTGCTCCAGCGACGCGACCTTGGCGCGGTATTCGGCGATCCGGGCGGCGACCAACTGTTGTTCGGCCTCGATGGCGCTGGCCGTGGAGCCCGTTGGGGCTATCAGGCCGGGGTCGCGACCGGCGGCATAAGCAATCAGGGCGTTATCGCGGGCGCGTATCAAACCCGCCGTGGATAGATCGGTGCGGGCGCTGGACGCATCCGCCTCGGCATTGGTGGGGTCCAGCTCGATCAAAGTTTGACCCGCGGTGACATGCTGCCCCTCGCGGACATTGATGGCGCGGATCACCCCCTGTTCGGCGGCTTCGACCGAACGCAACCGACCCGACGGCACCAGCCGCCCTTCGGCCACCGCCACGGTGTCCAACTTGCTTGTGAAGGCCCAGACCAGGGCGACGGCGGCGGCGGTGATGATCGCCCAGATGATGGCGTGGCCGACCGGGGATGATGGAGTTTCGGTCACCTCCAGGGCGGCGGGCAGGAAGTCGGTGTCCGCCCGGGCCAACCGGCTGGCCCGGCGACGGGACGTCTCGGCGCCCCAGGCGTCGGCGACCGCGCGGGCGTGACGGGGAAGGGGCAGGCTCATGCGGCCGCACCCTGCATCTGCATCCGCCAAAGCTGGGCATAGCGCCCGCCGGCGGCCACGAGGCTCTCGTGCGTTCCCGCTTCGACAACGGCGTCCGCCTCAACCGTGACGATCCGGGTTGCGAGACGCAGCGCCGATAGACGGTGGGCAATGATCAGCACCGTGCGGCCCCGCGCGATCTCGCGCATATTGGACTGGATCAGGCTTTCGGACTCGGCGTCCAGTGCGGAAGTGGCCTCATCCAGGATCAGGATGCGGGGGTCGGTGATCAGCGCCCGGGCCGACAGGCGCGCTTCCGCATTTGACACGCCCGCCGAAGTTCGATGGCCGTGACTGGTATTTCCCTGTTCAAGGGAGACGCACCACCATTTCAATCTCGACCTTGATCTCCGGCGTATAGAGCGCCTGGACGCCGATCGTCGTGATGCTGGGCTTCGCGTTCCCGATCAGTACACGTAGAGCGGCGCCGACCTGCTGGAACGCTTCCGTGTTCGCATTCACGACGTAGACGCGCAGCATGACAATGTCTTGCGCGGTCGCTTCCAGGTCTTTGAGTGCGGCGGCTAGGCTGGACGTCGCAAGCTTTGCCTGGCCAGCGAGGTCTTTGGGTGTGTCCTCAGTGCCAGGCGACGCCGCGATCTGGCCGGACAGGAAGGCGAGGCGGCCGGGTTCCGCGACACTGATGTGCGAGTACCCGACCGACGCCATATCCCACATTGTTGGAGGGTTGCGGCGGCTCACCGACGCTGACGTACCCGACGGAATGCGTGCGACCACCTTGATCTCGAAGTCGAAGCCGGAAAGCCAGTTGACTCCAACCGCCGTCCACGTCGGGTAAGGCGCGCTTTTGAAGGCTTCGCCCTTCACGGCCATGACCGTGCCGAGCTGCTTCTCGGGGTCGGTATGAAACGTCGTGACATCGACGATATCATCGAATCCGCACCCTCCCGCCGCGAGGGTGGCTTCCAGATTTGCGAAGGCCAGGCGAACCTGAGCCTCGAAATCGGGTTCGGGCGAGCCATCGGGGCGGCTGCCGACCTGGCCTGAAACGAACAACAGGTCGTCCGATCGCACCGCGGCGGAATATCCGTGCTTCTCGTATAGAGCTTGTCGGTTGGCGGGAAACACGGCTTCACGCTGGGCCATATCATCGTCCTTTTCATGCAGGGGCGAGCGCACCAAACAGCTCACGGCTATCCTCGCGTCCGCTGGCGGGGAATGGGTAATTGGCGCCACGGTCACCATCAGCGCACCATTCTATTCCTCGACGGCGAGAATGACGACACAAGGTTGATCTTTGACCCCCTCCTCTCGTCCGTCTTCCCGGCTTCTATGCCGCCCTGGACGCCTTTGCCGACCCAAGCCATCCAGACGTCGCGCCGTCATTCGAACAGGCCTGCCATGGCGCTATTGACTTTGGGATATATATATTGCAAAGTCTGGGCTAGACTCGCTCTTTATCATCGTCAATTCCAACTGGCGCCACGACGCGCGAACAGCGGCGTGACGCGCTCGGTTGCGCCGCTATGGCGGTTGTTTCCCGTCGAACAAGCCGCCAAAAGCGCAACCTGCAACTAGCCGCTTAGAAAACTCGTGTGATTTCAATTGTATGTGCCGAAATTAGCGCCATGGCAAGCGCCCTGAGGATGCCCGAAACCGCCCCGACAGCGCCCCAAAAGCTCCCCGATAACTCCCTCGAACCTCACCAAACGCTCCCCTGCATCTCCCTGGGTGCGCCCCATCAACGCCCGCGAAACACCCTGTCCGATCGGCGTGGCGCCCACCGTATCTACGGTCGATTAACGGTAGTTGTTGGCGTTTTCGCAAAATTTCCGGCTTCAAAAACACGTGGCGATCCGGCCTTGAGCGAACGCCAGGATCTACGACGGGGTTTCCAGGAAGTGGGTGTCGTTGCCGTTGATGATCGAAAGCAGGAATCCTCCCAGGATGGTCTGGACTCCCAAGGTCATCAGCAGCGTGCCGATTACGGCGGGCAGGACCGACGGCGCCCGGGCGAACTCTCTCGCCGACCAGTCGGCGACGACCCAAAGCAGATCGGCCAGGCCCAGTCCGCCCAGTATCAGGCCGACGATGATGGTGGTTTCCAGGGTGACCCAGCGGGATAGGCCTCCGAGCCATGCCTTAGGTCGGCGATAGCCCGCGCGCAGGCCGTAGAGATGGCTGGCCATGGCCAGAATGCCCGACATGTGCCCGAGTCCGACCATGGCGCTGGACAGCACCACCCAATTGTTGCCGAAGAAGATCTCTCGTCCGGGCAGCAGCATGGCGTGGGAGGCCGCCACGGTCAGGATCGCCGTGCCCACCAGCGCGCTGGCCGCGGCCGGAAACGCGAACAGCCAGGCCGGACTGAGCATGAACAGATAGCGCAGGTGACGCCAGCCATCGCGCCACGGGCGAAGGTGCGGTGGACGATTGCGCAGGTCTGGCGACAGGGTCGCTGGCCGCTCGACGACGGTCTCGCCTCTCAGAGAAGCCTTGATGACCATCTCGCTGGCGAATTCCATGCCGTCGCCAGCCAGCCGCAGGCGGTCGAAACAGGCGCGCGTCAGAGCCCTAAGTCCGCAATGGGCGTCGCCGACCCCGGTGTTGAACAGCAGGTTGAGAATGCCGGTCAGCACCGGATTGCCGATATAGCGGTTCTTCCAGGGCATGGCGCCGGGCTTGATGCCGCCCTTGAAGCGATTGCCCATGCACAGGTCCGCGCCGTCGATCAGGGCGCCGATCATCGGGGCGGCCTCGCGAAAGTCGTAGGAGCCGTCGGCGTCGCCCATCACCAGGAACCGGCCGCGCGCCGCGGTGAAGCCGCCCCGGAGCGCGGCTCCGTAACCCTTTTCGGCCACGGCGACGACACGCGCGCCCAGGCGCTCGGCCAGAGCCTGGCTGCCGTCGGTGCTGCCGTTGTCCGCGACGACGATCTCGCCGGTCAGTCCGTAGCGGGCGTCGATGTCCGCCATGGCGTCCCTGATCGCCGCGATACAGGGTTCCAGGCACAGGATCTCGTTGAGGCACGGCATGACGAACGAGACATCGACGGTCTCTGCATCGCTTTTCAGACGCGGTGGGCTTCCGTCGGCCAATTCAGTCTCCTGACGGTTTGCGAAGCAGGTTTCGTCAGCCCTGACAAGACCTTGGACCGGGTCAATAACTGGCCCGATAGACGAATGCGATCGCCTCGGCCAGAGGGCTGGGCCACAGCCGGCGGAACATCAACAGATCTTCCCGCTGGCGCACGCCGTCACGGATCAGCCGGGATGTCGCGGTCAGGGCGTTGTGCCGCCGACCCACCAGCCGCTCGGGCGCTCGGGCCAGCGCCTGGCCTTGCTCGGCCAGGCGCAGCCAAGCGTCCCAGTCGAGATTTGACCTAAGGTTGTCGGCGAACCGAAAGTCGCCGATCCGGTCGCGGTCGAAGGTCACCGACGAACAGGGCAGGGGGTTGCCGAGGGACAGATAAGCCCTCAGCCGTGCGCCACGCGCGACGGTGTGGCCGCCAAGGGTCAAGAGCTCCAGCAGGTGCTTGACGAAGCTCAGTTTCGACGCCGTGACTTGGCCGTCGTCATCGACCTCGTTGTAGCCGGTGAAACAGGCGACCGCGTCTTGGTGATCGTCCAGCAGACCAAGGCCGCGGGCCGCGAAGTCCGGGAAATAGATGTCGTCCTGATGGGCCAGGGTGACTCGGCGCGCCTGGGTGGCCGACATGGCGAAATTCCAGTCGGCGGCGATACCCTCCGACCGGGGATTGACCAGCACCGGCGCGTCGTGGGCCGCCGCCGCGCGGTCGATGAACACCGACGGGGTAGACGTGGTCACCACGATGGCGGACGCCGCGGTCTGGGCCCGCAGCGAACGCAGACAGCCATCCAGGAACGGCGAATCGCCATGGGCCATGACGACGAAGCCGTGTGGCGAGGCGGCCAGTGTGATCATGCGGTCAGTAGAACCCCGCCGCCACCAGCACACGCGCGGCGATGGCGTCGATCGGGCGGTTGCGGATCATCACGCCGGATGTTGCGTAGCGCAGGCGCGCCGACATGGATCGCCGGGACGACACCAGGGCCTGAACCAGGTTTTTCCTGTCGGGCGCCAGCCGGTCTCCGAACGATCGGAGCAGCGCCTCGGCCTGATCGTGGATCGGATAGAATGAACGCGGATCGCGGATCAGCTTGAGAACATGACGCGAGACCTCGCCGATGCGCCAGGTCGACGCGCCGATCGCGTTGCCACTATGCTGGCGATAGAGAATTCGCGCCTCGTCGTCGTGGATCACGGTTCCCAGGGCCGACACCACCAGGGCGCACCACCAGTCGTGCATGATCGCTCCCGTCCCGGGCGGCGCCGAACAGACCAGGCTCCGCGCCTGCGCGTTCATCACCACCGTGTTCCCGTAGGCGATATTCTCGAACAGCAGGTGCTCGAATCGGCTGTCGCGGTTGACGGGCGAGGGACCCAGGGGGCGAAGGCTCTCATCGACGCACTGGACGCGCGAGCAATAGAGCCTCGGCTCGGCCGCGGAGGCGCCAGCCAGGATTTCGACGGCGCGCGCCAGTTTGTCGGGCAGCCAAACGTCGTCCTGATCGCAGAAGGCGTAATAGTCGAAGCTGTCCGGCGCCGTGGCGAGCAGTTGAAGGAAGCTCCTGGTCGGTCCCAGGCTGGTTCCACAGTCTGGGACCGCCAAGCGAAGCGGCGCGCGCGCATGGCGCGTCAGAATCTCGCGTGTCCGATCCGACGACCCATCATCCCGCGCGAAGATCTCGACTGTGACCCCGTCCTGGGCCGCAAGGCTGTCGAGTTGCGCCTCCAGATAGGCCTCGCCGTTGTAGGTCGATAGCAGCACCCCCACGGTCGGTGTCGTCGGCCTGGCGCTCATGAGCACGAGGGGGCGCCGTCCGAGGCGAATACGCTGTTCCAGCGTCGCTCGATGGGCGCGACTGGCGCCCTCGGCTCAGTGTCGCCAGACGATGGTTTGCGAGCCAGGATGACGATGTCGTGGGGCGCCAGCGCCTGGACGAACAGCGCCTCCAGCCCGGCGTATTCGATCATTTCCACCGCCGAGCGGGTATCGAAGACATGCTGGTGGAGACAGCGGTTCTCGGCGTTCTGGCGTGACCGGGCCTCGAAGGCCTCGATCTCATCGGAGCCCGGGTCCCGCGAAAGGTCGTGCAGGGCGAGGATCTCCTCGAGATGGGTCAGATCGTCCTCGGTCACATCGTTTTCGAAATCGTCGATCATATGGCTCAGGGGCGTCACTGGCCGGCGGTGATCGAAGGTGCCTTCCCGATGAGGAACGATGATCGCGAACAGACCGCCGGGCCTGACCACGCGGATCCATTCCGCCAGGGCCTTGAGCGGGTTGGCGGTGTGCTCGATCATGTGGGACGACAGCAGGAAGTCGTAGCCGCCCGAGGCCATCACGCTCAGATCGGTGGCCTCCGCGACGAACTGCCGGCCCGGGGCCTTGCGCGGGGAAAAGCGGAAGCTGTCGCCTTCCTGGATCACGCCCTCCCAGGTCGTCACCGGCCCGAAGTTGCAATTGTCGATCCGGCCGGCCACGCCATAGACCGGCAACAGACCGCGCGGCCCGAAGATCGGGCTGGGACCGCCGATCTCCAGGCCTGCCTTGCCGCGAAACAGCGACGGGCCACCCTTGAAAGCCAGGCGTTCGGACGGAAAAAGCTCGTCCATCACCGCGCGCCACAGGCCGGCTGGTCCGCGGGTCTGGAGCACTGAATAGACTTTTTTGATCATGAGGTTGGGATGGATCGGCCAGTGCGTCGGATCGAGACCCTTAGGACGCCGCCCGCCATTGGCCAAGCCTGTCGGTGGCATAGGCGCGCAAGGCCCTCGAACTGACCATCCCCAGCATCATCACGATAAGACTGATCGCGCCGAGGACACAGAGCGCCGCCGGGCGGTCGAGCGCTCGCGGATCGATCAATCGCGTCGCGGCCAGCAAGCCACCCAGAAAAACCACCCGTCCCCAGCCACTCAACGCCAGGCCGGCGCGTTCGGCTTTCGACAGCCATCGCCGGTGAACGACAGGTGTCCAGATGATCAGGAACAGCAAGTTGCCGCCCAGCCAGGTCAGTCCGGCGCCCAAAGCGCCATGGGTGGTCGCCGCCCACCACAAGGCTGGAATCCAGGCGGCGCCGAAGATCAGATTGCCGATCAGGTGCAGCCGCACCGAGCCCAGGGCATACTGAAGGAAATAGGGCACGAACAGAAACGAGCTGACGCCGGCCCCCAGGGCGTAGGCGCAAAGCACCGGCGCCAGGTGCTCCGCCAGATCGCGATCACCGGTCCAGGCATAGACGACCATTTCCGGCTGGGCGGCGATGGTCCCGGCCAGGCCGGCGATCAGGGCGATGATCAGGGCGATCGACAGACGATAGAGGCCGGTGAATTCGCCTCGCCGGCCCTGAGCCGCCAGAGCGGTCAGCCGGGGCTGGAAGGCCTGCGCGAAGGGCGGCACAACCAGGGCGATTCCCGAGCAGATCGAAACCACCAAGCTGAAGCGCCCAAATTCCGCCAGGGGTAGCAGATGCGACAGGGCGAGCTTGTCGGCCTGGTTGATCAGGGTGGCGATGGCGGCGCTGGCCGCCAGGGCGGCGGCGAAGCGGAATTCGTTGCTCAGCAGACCCCAACGCGCCTTCTGGCCGGCCGCCGCGCCGGGCATGGCCCGGGCCAGGATCACGCGGTAGACGATGGCCTCGGCCAGGGTCATGACGGCCTGAACGGCGAAAAACGTCACCGGCGTTGCCGAGATATAGCTCAACGCGGCCACCGAGCCGAAGGCGCGCGCCAGAGCGCCGATCAGCGACACTGTATTGGCCGTGGTCTGATGCTCAAGCCCCACCAGCGCCGTCTGATAGAGACCCGCCATCCAGCGCGCGGCCACCAGACAGCCGACCAGTTGCAGGGCTTGGTGGATTTCTCTCGGCGGCAGTTTCGATGCGCCCAGCCAGTGGCTGGCGAGCCAGGGGCTGGCCGCCAGGAAGATCGCCGCCGCCGCGACGCCACCGGCCAGGAACATCAGCTCCGCCGCCTTCAGCAGGCCCACGGCGTCGCCGGCTTCGAGCGCGCCGGCGCGGTAGCGCGAAAGCTGCCGGGCCACCGCCGGCGAAACGCCCATGTCGAACAGCAGCATCCAACTCTGCAGCACCACATAGAAGCCGAACAGCCCGTAGCCCTCGGCGCCCAGTAGGTGGAGATAGATCGGCACCACCAGCATGCCGATGGCCGCGATGACCAGATGCGCGCCGAACCCGAACAACAGGGTCGGCGCCAGGCTCGGAGCCGACGTCGGCCGCGCTTCGCTTGTGTCTGTTGGTTCCGCTTGCAAGCTTGGTTCGCGCCTCACACCGCCAGCCTCTAGCGCAATTCGCGCCGTCGCGGTTGCGTCTTGGCGCGCACTTGGGGCTAAGACAGGGCGATGCACCCACCCGCCACAACCGCGATATGTCGCTGAACGCCAACGTCCTCGCGGTTGTGGTGACCTACAACCCCGATCCGGACCTGGTCGAGCATCTCGCGGCGATCAAGCTGCAGATCGCCACGGTCGTGGTTATCGACAACGGCTCCGCGAACGCTTCCGACGTCGAGCATCAGGCGCGGGCGGCCGGCTGTCGCTTCATCGGCAACGCCGCCAACCTCGGCGTTGCAGCCGCGCTCAGCCAGGGCGCGCGCCTGGCGCTGGCGGAGGGATTCGAGTGGCTGGCCACCTTCGATCAGGACAGCCTGATCGAAGGTGGCGCCATCGACGGCCTGTTGGCGGTTTACGCTTGTCACCCCAGGCGCGACCGCGTCGCCATCGTCGCCATGAGCCACCGGGACCGCGCCACGGGCCGCGACTATCACCATCCAGAGGACATCATCGAAACCGCTCCGTTGTGGCGGTCGCTTCGAGCCACCATCACCTCCGGCAGCCTGATCCGAACCGAAGTGTTCGCCCAGATCGGGGTCTTCGACGACACGCTGTTCATCGATTCGGTCGATCATGACTTTTGCCAACGCTGCCGACGTCATGGCTGGCTGGTGATCGAGGGGCGCGAGCAATTGATGGAGCATTCCATTGGCGCCGTCACCGAGCATGATTTTCTCTGGACCCGGGTCGCCTGCACCAACCACTCGCCGCTCAGACGTTACTATATCACCCGGAACACATTGGAGATTATCCGCCGATACCTGCGGGTCGATCCGCGCTGGACCTTCTGCCAGCTGTATTATCTTTTGGCGGGGAACATCCTGATCCTCCTCCTCGAGGACCGGCCGGCCGCGAAAGCTGGCGCCATGGCGCGTGGCGCGTTTGATTTCGCGCGCCGCCGATTCGGACCCCGCTAGCGCCATGAGCCAGAGTCTCGACGATCTTTATCGAGAAAAGGGGGTCGGTTATTTCGCCGGGGCTCGCCGGGACTATGTGGCGGAAATGCCGGCCGATCCCAGAGCGGCCATATTGGAGCTGGGCTGCGGCGCGGGCGGAACCGGCGCCCTGGCCCTGAGCGAAGGCAAGGCTGGCGCCTATGTCGGTATAGAGTTGTTC
>JANYFU010000176.1 GCA_025359665.1 Caulobacteraceae bacterium | reverse complement strand
CCGGACCAGGGGCGTGCCGATCGGCAAGCGGGACTATGAGGGCAGGCTGCGCACCAGAGCCGGGTTGCATCGTTGAGTCGTCTTGGATATTATCCTCACAGGATTGGATAAGATGGAGTCGCCGCCCGAGCACGAACTCGCCTACCTCCCGTAAGGACCAGAGCGATGTTGGAAGCTAATCCAAGGGTGCAAAGCTGGGCGGGGTTCAAGAGTGACCTCCTCGCCGCGGCCAAGGGCCAACCCGCGCCCGCGAGCGCGGGCGGCCTGGTCGTCGAGAGCGGCCAAGCGCTGATGCGCCTGCTGACCCCGGAGAACCGCGAACTGCTGCGGGTCATCCGCGACGAGAAGCCGCCATCCGTCGCGGCGCTGGCCAGAATAACGCATCGCGCCGAACCCAACCTGCCCCACCTTGGGCAAGCTCGAGGCGGCGGGCCTGGTCACGTTCCACCAGCAGGGCAGGCGGCGCGCGCCGGTGTCGCTGGCCCGGCGGTTCTCGCTGCACGTGGACCCGTTCGGTCCCAATGACCTTATCGAGGTCGCTTAGCGCTCAAAGCTCCAGCTCCAACCCCTTGACCGCCAGCGCCACCGTACGCGGGATCGGCCGTGCGCCCCGGTCGTAATAGGCGACGGTGCGCCCGCTGAGGCCGAGCGCCTGGGCGGCGATGCCGAGGGTATGGGCCTTGCGCTCGCGCCAGTCGCGGAAGGCGTCGGCCGTCATGGTGACGCCCGATTGCTCCTGGGCAAGCCGCCAGAGTGTGCTGGCCGCCATGTCGATGTCGTCGCTCCAGGCGACGTGGGTTCCATACTCGCCGACCCTGACCGCCGCCAACCGCTCCGGATCAGCGCGCAGGGGGGTGAAGATGCGAAAGCTGGCGATCATGCCCGATACGTCGATCAGGTTTTCTCCGCCATGCGTCCAGCGGACATGCAGGGTGAGGGGGCGTTCGCCGGCTTCGACAGCTTCAATTCGTGGGATGGTCTTTTTTTGGCATGATCAGCCTCGCTCATTCAGTTCAGCCCATTTCAGAGCGAGGGCGCTTCGTTTCCCTCCCGCCCATTCTTGATGAACTTGGCGCCTGTTACAGCCGTCGCCGCCGGCCTCGCCCCAATATCTGCGGCAAATACAACTGAACCGCCCCGAGTTTGCCTCAGCCGTACGTCAGCCTCTCATCCGCTGAAGCATCGCGGATTGATGATTGAGTTCATCGCGAACCGCTTGTTTGTAGCCCGCGAACCTAGCCCGATCCCTCGCGAAGGCGGTCCGGTAATCGGCCGCCGCAGTCTTCGCGCCCACGCAGGGCTGGGCGAATTGGGCACCCTGTGGTGATCCGCAGAACCGTTCAAAACCATCGGCAATCGGGACTGCGTCTTGGACGATCTGATTTAACCCGATGGCGTATTGGGACCTGGCGACTTCAATCTGGGTCGTGCCGACTTCGACTTGGTTCGCGGCGACAATCAATCGATTCCGATCCATGTCCGAGAGCGTCGGCGCTAACTGCAGCATCTTTTTGATTCGCTCGCTGTTCGTCGCCGATCGCCTGCCGAAGTCCGGACAATTGGCGACTGCGGCGTTCATTCTGGCCGTGTCGTTGCGAAGTTGATCTGTGGCCGCTTCGATCTTCGCCGTTTTGTTCGCGTCGTTGCGAATGGCTCGCGCCTCGGCGGCCTGAGCCGCCTGAGTCGCCTGCGCGGCGGCGATCCCTTGCCGTTCGCCGGCAGCGACCGATTGAAGGTGCGCCACCGCGGTTCGATACTTGCCGAGGTCGGATCTCTGAGCGTTCAATTCGAAGCCCGTCCCGCTCAGCGTCAGGCCGCTCCCCGAAAATGTGCCAGTGGCTGTCAGTCCGATATTCCAGGCACCTGCGGGCTTGAACATCAGGTCGTGCTTGGACGCGGCGCCGTCGATTGGGATTGACTGATCGTTGACGGCCCCGTTGGCCGTCACAACCACGTTTTCCAACCGCCCGGTGATATTTCCCTCCCTCGTTTGAACAAGCTGGACGAGAGTCACCCCGCGGTCGGAGGCCTGAACGTAGATGCCTGACGCGTCCGGCCGCCCGCATGAAGCGAGCAACAGCACCCCGCACGCCGATGCTACAGCACTTTTGCGCATCACGCCGCCCCCCGTCACGCACCGCGACGCTACACGGGGCTCGCGGCGTTTGCGACCCATGATCGACGGACCATGGTTGTCCATGACTCTGCGGGGCAGGGTGCCAGTTGAAGATTTGGTGGGGGCATGGGAGACAAAGCGAACAGGCGGTCGGGGCGATATGAAAACTAGAATGGACACTCGGACCCTGGGTCTTGCGTTGATGGTCGTATTTTTGGCTGCGGCGCTGCCGGCACCGCACGGCGAGGCGACCGATCCGCTGTCCAGATGATCCCGCCCGATCACGACCGGCACCTTCAGCTCGCCGCTGGCCACCATCTCGTTGAACGCCAACCCCAGCCGGTGGCGGTCGCCCAGCCCCACCCAGCAGATCCGGGCCGGCAGGCCCTGGAATCGGATCTTCTTCGCCGCCATGTCCAGCTAGGTGTGCAGGTGCGGGTTGTCCGGGATCAGTTCCTTCACCTTGGCGTCCGTCCGGGCGATATCCTCCGGGTCGCCGCTCAGGGCCACCCACCGGAACGGCCCGAAC
>JANYFU010000559.1 GCA_025359665.1 Caulobacteraceae bacterium | reverse complement strand
GTCGTCAGGGCCGCTCCTTCGAACCAGATCACCGGATTGTCGACGCCGGAGCCATGGACGTAACGGCGCAACAGGTTTCCGGCGCCGTCGTATTGGGCGACAAGGGCGTCGTTGTCATAAAGATACTGGGTAACCACGCCTCCCGCCGTGGTCTGCCACAGGCGGCCAAGGGGATCGTAGGCGAGCGTGATGACGCTCGCGTTCGTGGCCACGATGGTCTTTCCCGTCAGCCGGTTTTCGCCGTCATAGGCATAGGTGTAGAGGCCATCCGGCGTTCGGGTGAGATTGCCGTTGCAGTCATAGCCGGCGAGCGAGGCCGCGCAGGGCGCGCCGACGGCGGCGGTAGCGGCGTCGCGGTTGAGCCCGTCGGCCACGGTGTTGACCGTCTGGGACGAGGGCGCCGTCCAGTCATAGGCGGTGTTGGTCGTGGTCGCCGTGACGACCTGGCTGGCCGGCGAATAGCCAAAGCCATAGGTCACGGCGCCGCTGGTGAGAGCATGGGCCACGCTGGTCACACGGTCGGCGCTGTCGAAGCCGATGTTGCTCTGGGTGGTTCCACGGCCATTCCATGCCAGACGCCCGAGATTGTCGTAGCCGAAACCGACACCCACCGCCCCGCCGGCTATGCCCACCCATTCGAAATAATTGGCCGCGTCGAAGGTGTAGAATATGCCCTGGCCATCCGGCCAGATGGACGATGATCGATTCCCGGCGCCGTCATAGGCGAAGGAAACGGCGAGACCGTAGCTGGTCTCGCTCATCCGCCGGCCCGCCTTGTCCCACGCCCAGGCGACGCCAACGTTGGCCTGGTTGGGGTAAAGGGCGCTGAGGCGACGACCGAGCAGATCATAGGCATAGGCGACGTCGTTGGTCGTGTTGGCGGCGAAGTGCTTCAGCGTCTGGTGGTCAATCGCGTCGTATTGATAGGTGATCGAGCCGTTGTCGATCGCCGACAGCAGCGTTTCATTGGCCGGATCCGCGTCGGTCCACCAGGACGGCCGGGAATACGCTCTGTGGCGACGGGGTGTCCGACGAGCGGTCGTCGATCTGCGAGGGGCGAGCCTTGACGGTAGGCGCCCCGCGTGGCGCGGAGCCGGCGCCGGAACCAGCGGTGAGGTTTGAAAAGCTGTTCCCATGGTCAGCCAATTGGCGATATTTTGCGATTTGTGACCCACACCGCACGTCGCGCTTCAATGGGCGGGTGGGTCGTCGGGGTGGTCGAGAGCGCCGTCCCGTCCACCGATTTGAAATCGTCGTGCGTCCCGAATTTCCTGACCATGATTGACCATGATGACCATGAGAAAAACCAGTAGAAAGATCATATATCACTTTTCTCGGGCGCCATCGACGGCACTTTACACGAAATGCAAAATCCGCGATGGTGGGCAAGAGGTGTGAAAAATTATCCTGGGTTAATCGGCGCGACATAGACGAGGGTATCGCCGTCGTCGTCAACAGTCACGAGGACGATCCAGACCAGCGGCCGGTATTGGCAGGGCCACCCGGTCAGGCGTCGTCGTCGAGATTGTAGCGATGTTCCGGTGGAATCTCCGCGGCCGCGATGGCGTCCCGCCGGCCTTGCTTAAGGGCGTGGAAGGTCCGCGCAGAGACAATATAGACCGTCTCCCGTCCATATTTCGTGACGCGCACCGGCTCGCTCATGGCTCGGTCATGGAAAGCTCCGAAGTTCTTCTGAATCTCGGATGACGGCGCTGTAATGGACATGGGAAAATCTCCGCAACTTTCCTATGTTACGGAACACCCTCGTGATCCGCTACCCGTCGGCGCGCTCCAGGGCATATCCACCGCCGCCCTAATGCGTAACCGTAGGACGCTCGTCGCCGCTGTCCCCATCGTGGCCGCCGGGGATTGGGTTGGTTTCGCCGGGGGGACGGTAGCCGGGCGTGTCGCTGGTGTGGAGGTTGCCCAGCGCCAACGCCAGATACTCGGGCGTGAAGCAGGGGGTTACGCCATCGAATTTCGCGGCGGCCAGCACCTGGTCGATAATGAACTTGGGCTGGAAACTGGCGAGCGGGAAGTCGTTGCGCACACGCAGTTCATTGATGATCTCGTCGATCACCCAATCACCGGCCTCAAGGCCATGCTTCCGCGCGACAACCTGAAATATCAGGCGGTACTGATCGGCGCTCGGGCCACCCACCTCGATCTTGTAGGGGATGCGACGCAAAAAGGCGGGATCCATCAGGCCGCCCGGCGAGAGATTGGTCGAGAAGATCACCAGTTCATCGAACGGCACTTCGAAGGTCTTGCCGGTGTGCAGCTTGAGGTGCTCGACGCGGCTTTCCATCGGCACGATCCATCGATTGAGCAGCGCCGAGGGCGAGACAAGCTGGCGGCCGAAATCGTCGATCAGGAAGATGCCGCCTAGCGCCTTGATGTGCAGCGGGGCCTCATAGAACTTCGCCAGGCTGTTGAAACTCAGATCGAGCATCTCAAGATTCAGCTCGCCGCCGGTAATCAGCAAAGGCCGCCAGCAGGCGACCCAGCGGGTGTCGATATCCTCCCGGCGCAGGCTCCGCATCTCGCTAAGTTCGTCGTTGAGGTTTTCGATTTCCTTATGAACGGAAGGGTCGAACACCTTGATGATCTGACCCTCCACCTCGAAGCAATAAGGGATGTAGATCACCTCCCGGAACAGGCTGCCCACGCGCTCGCCGATCGAGGTCTTGCCATTGCCGGGCGCGCCATAGAGCAGGATGGAGCGGCCGGAGTTCACCGCCGGGCCAATCTCGCGCACCAGCGCCGGCGACACTATCAGATCCCTGAACGCCCGGTCGACCATTGCCCGGTCGACGCGCTCCGCGGCGATCCTCTGGCGCCCGATCTGTTCGCAATAGACCGCCAGCGGCACGGGCGCGGGGCCAATGTATTCGTTCTGCTCCATGGCCTGACGAGCCCATTCCTTGCCTTTCAAGGAAAGCGCATAGCGCATCTGGGTGACGCCACCCTGGCGTTCGGCGCCTAGAACCTCCAGCAACTGGCGCTCGGTGGCCAGATCGATCAGCGCACGGACAGCTCGGGGCGGTAGCTTCATGACCGCGCCGAGGTTGGAGAGCGTTGTTTCCGAACCCTGATGGATGACCTTGACCATCAGATTGAGCAGGCTGGCGGCCGAAAGCCCGGTGTCTTCCAGGGAGATCGGCGAGTTGGGCGCCATGTTCATCACGCGATCGAGATCGGCGGCGCGCACGTTGCCCACGCGCACCAAGCAATCGCGAAGGGCGCCGCCATCAACCGCCTGGCTCTCCCGAGCCGCCACGATATCGGCCGCCGTCGCCAAGCCGTTGGCAATGAGTATGTTAGCGATTCGCAAAGGCGCCCCCGAATGCAATGCACGAGATAGCCATCGTATATTCCAATTTGAACACGATTGCGCGGCAAGTCCCCATCATCTGGAGACAATCTATTGGCCATAAAGGCGAATTTTAACGAACATTCCGAATTATGTTTTGATAACAAGCGATATTCGTGGAATTTCGAGAGCTATAACCTGGAATTTTCACACTGTTTATAGATAGTTAACATTTCCTACTGAGATCACCAATCTAATCCACCGCCTCGGGGGCCAGGGCGTAGACCCTTGAGCAATATTCGCAGGTGACATGGATCTGGCCGTCGGCCTCAACCATTTCGGCGCGCTCCTCGGGGGGGAACGATTGCAGCATACCGACGATCTTTTCGCGGGAACAACGGCAAAAGCCAGTCAGGGCCTTGGCCGGGAACAGGCGCACGCCGTCCTCGTGAAACAGCCGCCACAGCAAGGTCTCACTGGTCAGTGTCGGGTCGATCAATTCGTCCTCGCCCACGGTTTCGAAGAACGCCTGGGCGGTGTTCCAGGCCTCCTCGGTGGGTCCGCGCGTCACATCCTCCGCGATGTTCTGGATCAGCAAACCCCCGGCCCGCCAGCGGGGGCCAGACCCGTCGTCAGCCTGACCGACCGCCAGGCGCACGCGCGTCGGCGTCTGTTCCGACTGGGCGAAATAGGTTTCGGCGCACAGAGCCAGGGTCTCGCCCTCGATCGGTGTGACGCCTTGATAGCGATCCATGTCCGGCCCCTGGTCCACGGTCATGATGAACACCCCCTGGCCCAACAATGAGCCGGCGCCTGGCCTTATGAAGCCCTTACCGGCCTCGGCGACCCGCTCGGCGTCGAAACGGCAATAGCCGCGCAGGGCGCCGCTGGTGTCATAGTCGGCCACCACATAGGTCACCGGACCATCCCCCTGGGCCTGAACGATCAACCGCCCCTCGAATTTCAGGCTGGCGCCCACCAGGGCCGCCAGAGCGCAGGCCTCGCCCAGCAGGTTGGCCACGGCTTCGGGATAGGCGTGCCGGGTCAGCACCTCCTCCACCGCGGGGCCAAGGCGGACGATGCGGCCGCGAACCGGCTGGGCTTCGATCTGAAAGGGAGCGACGAGGTCGTCGGTAAGGGTCTGGGTCACGGCGCGCATATAGGGTCAATGTGTGGGAATTCCACCAGGGCGCCGGCCGCTGAACGCTCGGCGTTCAGACTTCCCCCGCCCGCTGGTCGATGGCGGCGACCACCCCCAGCACGTCGGTCGGCGTGGCCATTTCATCGGATTCGGCATCGACGCGATTGCTCAGATGCGGCGTGTCCCGCCGCATCTCTTCGAGAAGGGCGATGACCTTGGCGGCCTTCTTGTCCGCCAGTATGGCCAGCTCCAAAGTGAGCTGGCTGCGCCGCTCGGCCAGAACATCCTCCCGGCGCTGGGTGACCAGGATCAGCACCGCCACCAGCAGCGCCGCGCAGGTGGCCGCCAACTCCAGCCAGGCGAAGGCGTGCAAGTGGCCGCCGCTCGGGTTGAAGGCCACGATCAAGCCGGTCCAAATGGCGATGCCCAGCACCATGGCGATCAAGGCGGAAGGCGTACCGACCATGGCCGTCAGCCGGTCCAGGACCCGCTGAGTGAGGCTGGCGGCGCGATGGTGCGCCAGGTGGAACTCAGAAAGGGCGTCGATGGAGTCGATCAGATGGTCGGGAAGGTCGCCCTGAGCGGGTCCCTGAGTCTTGGTTTTGGAATTCATACATAACCCTGAACGGCTGATCCTGGGGATCGTTCCGGTTCGGCTGACGCTTGAGTTATTTCAGGCGAGATTCGGATCGTCGGCCTGGCGATCCGCCTTCAATCTGAGAAGCCGCGCCACTGGCGCGATTGTCCAGCCCTGGATAGCGACGGAAGCGACGACGATGACGAAAACCACACCGAACAGCGTGACACTGGTCTTCTCTCCCGAGAGTATGGGAATGAGCGTCAGATAGATCGGCACGGCCCCGCGCAGACCGACCCAGGCGATGAAGCCGGTTTCGGCGGGTCCGAAACCGAAGGGCAGCAGGCATAGCGCCGCCGCGATCGGCCGGGCCACGAAGATCAGAACTCCGGCCACGCCGAGCGCCGGGGCGATCAGCGGCCAGAGCTGATGCGGCGTCACCAGCAATCCCAGCATCAGGAACAAGGTGATCTGGGCCAGCCAGCCAAGCGTCCCGAAGAATCCCTTCACCGCCACCATCGCCTCGTGCCGGTGATTGCCGAGCATCAGGCCCGCCAGATAGACAGCCAGAAAGCCGCTGGCCCCGAGGCTCTGGGCGCCGCCGAATATGGCCAGGGCGCCGCCCAGGGCCAGAACCGGAAAGACCGTGGATTCCAGCGTGATCCGGCGAAGCATCCAGATCAGGCCAAAGCCACCACCGATGCCGAGAACCAGGCCGCCGCCCATTTCCCGCAGCAACCAGAGACCGGCCCTGGCGGCGGTGATGTCGGCGGGGTGCAGAAGCCACTCGACCATGATCATGGTCAGAAAGACGCTGACCGGATCGTTCAGCCCCGACTCGACCTCAAGCAGAGCCACAACGCGCGAGGGAACCTCGACCCGGCTCATGCGCAGAAGCACCGAAACCGCCGCGGCGTCGGTGGGAGCGATGACCGCGCCGAGCAACAGCGCCTCCGGCCACGAATAGTGGAAAACCAGGACGATCGCGGCGCCGACCACGCCGGCGCTGATCAGCACGCCGACCGTCGACATGGCGATCGCCGGTCCCAGCGCCTTGCGAACCGTGGCGCGCTCGGTGGTCAGGCCCCCCTCGAACAGGATGACCGCCAAGGCCAGACTGCCGACCAGATAGGCGGCGCCGAAGTCGCTGAACGCGATCCGGCCCGGCCCATCCTCGCCGGCCAGCATGCCGATGGCGATGAACACCAGCAGCAGCGGTGTTCCCACCCTGGCCGACAGCCGGCCGGCGATGATGGCGATCAGGCACAACAGCCCGGCGGTCAGCAACAGTTCATGACTCAGGGCCATGGCCCCGATCGAGGCGCCGGTGGAAATGGCCTCAGATGGCCCCAAAGCACCAGGCCAGGATCGACTTCTGGGCGTGAATGCGATTTTCGGCCGCGTCCCAGACCAGGGATCTGGGTCCGTCGAGCACCTCGTCGGTGACCTCTTCGCCCCGGTGGGCAGGCAGGCAGTGGAGGAACATCGCCCCCGGCCCGGCGAGATCCATCAGGTCATCGTCAACCGCGAAGGGCGACAGGGCGATCATGCGCGCGTCATAATCGACATCGCCCATCGAGACCCAGGTGTCGGCCACCACGCAGTCGGCGCCGCGCACCGCCTTGCGCGGATCTTCGCTCAGCTCCACCCGGCCGCCGGCTTCCACGGCGCGGGCGAGGTCGGCGCCGCTGGGGCTGTATTGCGCTGGGCTGGCGATCTTCAGTCGGAACCCGAGCTTGCCGGCGGCGTGCAGATAGCTGGCGCAGACGTTGTTGCCGTCGCCCACCCAGGCGATGGTCTTGCCGGCCACCGGCCCGCGATGCGCCTCGAGGGTCATCAGGTCGGCGATGATCTGGCACGGATGGCTGGCGCCGGTCAGGCCGTTGATCACCGGCACGTCTGCGGCGCCGGCGAAGCGCTCCACCGTGTCGTGTTCGTTGGTGCGCAGCATCACCGCGTCGACCATCCGCGAGAGCACCCGGGCGGTGTCCTCCACCGTCTCGCCCCGGCCCAGCTGCATGTCGGCGCCGGTGGATATGATGCTGGCGCCGCCGAGCTGGCGCATGGCGGCGTCGAACGAAAAGCGCGTGCGGGTTGAGTTCTTCTCGAAGATCATCGCCAGGGTGCGGCCCGCCGCGGGGGCATCGGCGTCCACCCGGCCCTGTGTCCAGCCGGCCCGGGCCGCCTTGCGGCGGTGGGCGTCGTCGAGGATGGCGCGGAGCGTGGCGGCGTCCAGCGCCCAGAGGTCGACGAAATGCCGAGGCCCGGTCACGCCGCCGCCTGCTCGCGCGCGGCCTCGCAGGTGCGCTCGAGCTTCTCGACCGCCTCGCGGGCTTCGGCGTGGGTAAGCAGGAGCGACGGCAACAGGCGCACGCAGTTATCACCACCGCCGGCAACCAGCAGGTGCTGGTCCCGGGCCAGGGCCATGAAGGTCCGG
>JANYFU010000554.1 GCA_025359665.1 Caulobacteraceae bacterium | reverse complement strand
CATAAAAACCGAACTTGTCGGCTAACCTCTGGCAATGTTCGAGAATCTCGAAGCCCGAAGCAAATTTCATGGTCGGCACATAGCCGCTCTCCTCAAGCAACGGCAGATAGCTGTAGGCCTCCACGTCGCAGGCGATGCCCGGATAGCGGTTCCAGTACCAGGTGCCGCCGACGTCGCCGCCCTTCTCGCAGAAGCGCGCGTCGTGGAAACCCGCCTCGCGTAGCTTGTGCCACAACAGCAGTCCGGCGAATCCGGCGCCGACCACCAGGATCTCGCACTCGTCGGTCAGGGCCTCGCGCGGAATCGGGTCGGCGGAATAGACGTCGGCGAGATATTTCGCGAAGTCGCCTTCCATCGCCATGTAGTCGGCGGCGCCCCGGCGCGCCTCCTTGAACGCACGATACCGGGCCTGCTCCTCGGCGTTGAACGTCGCGCCGGGCGGCAACTCCGGCAGGGTCTTGAGCGCCTCGTCGGTGACGACCGAATAGCCCTTGCCGGCGATCCTGTCGGTGGCCATGGCCGCCCGCGTCGCGAAGATCTTCAAGCCGGTGTCGGGATCAATGCGGATAGGGGCGGTCATGACTTCATGCCTCTTTCGTTCGGGCTTGGCGTTTCTGTCCGGACTGTAGAGGCGATGCGGGATCGATCGCAACGTCTGACATCGTCAGGAGGTCCACGGCGAAACGACCTCGCGGCCTGTCGCCAGAATGCCCTCACAGCGCGCCCCTGCCCCTCGCCAAAAGAGCCGAATCCATAGCGCGACGAACCGGCGTAAGCGACCCGTATATGCGCCCTTGTCCGGAATCTACCGTTTAGCCCAGCATCGACGGCCCCGAACGGCCGCTTCCCGGACCGGCGCCAATGGTGAAAATTGGTTAGGTTTCTTGGACACCTGCCTTCCGGGTCAACCCCAGCGCATCGCTTGACGGGTGTCCAAGAAACCTAAACAGAACCGGAAATCGGCGTCACTCCGGGAACTGGACATTGGACACCTTGCCCGGAAGCCGACCCTCCGAAGTTTGGCAAGGGATGGAGCACGGTCACTGGCGCCCCGCCGGAGAGCGGACGCCTCTGGGTCAGGCCGCAATATCGCCTGGCTGTATACCCTTGCCGAGGGTGAAGCTCGAGCCAACGCTGCTCACCGGGGCTGTCTTACGGGTTAGACCCAGCGCCGCACGCAAACGTAACGTGGCCTCGATACCCGTGCAGTGTCCCGCCAGAAGGTATCTCACCCCCAGGCGGCGCAGCCGTGTGCCCGTCCAATCGACGACGTCGTCGCTTTTGGCGAACAGGTGCAGGCCGCCGATTACCGCAAAAACGGGCGCGGGACCGGCGATCTTCTGAGCATATTCCGAGATGTTGACGATGCCAGCATGGCCGCAACCGGTCAGCACGACGAGCCCTTCGGGCGTCGAAAAGGCGAGGGCGGCGTCCTCGGGCACGTTGTCGGCAACGTCGCCGGCGGCGGTGTGTAGCTTCAGGCCGTCGGTGCTCCAGTTGGTCTCAGGGTATTTCCTGGGGACCGGGCCGGTGAACCAGACCCCAGGCTCGAGCTGGGCCGCATCCTCGTGCAGGATGAAGCGGCCGCCGAGCCGCTCGTACTCCGCCCGCAGAGGCGTAAGGCCGTTGTCGTCGGAACCGTCGGTCTTTAGTCTAGGGAGGAAGATGTTCGCGGAGACGTGCGCCCGGCTCATGGCACGTGGGTTCTTCTTCATCAGCTCGCGGCGCAGCGAAATCAGCCCGCCGGTGTGGTCGTCATGATTGTGTGAAATCACCACATCCTCGACCTCCGACAGGTCGATGCCCAAGGACTTGGCGTTCTTCAGCACTACGTCTGGGTTGGCGCCGGTGTCGAACAGGAACTTGCGCCCGTCTACCTCGACCAGAGCCGAATAGCCCCACTCGCCCAGACCTCGATCGGCGAGCATGGTCGACAGCACGGTGACCTTCAAAGCCTTCACCTGACCGGCCAGCGCGGCGCAGGGCGCAAGGAAGGCCAGGCAAAACGCTAAGGCCGCTATCTTCTTCAGCACGACACCCCCGGCCTTGTTGCGTCACGCCACCAGCTGAGACTGCCTATGGTTCTGGAAGGCGTCAACCGAAGGGTGCTACACCGCGACGGGCGACGAACCTACCGCGCCAGCGGTTTAGTCCATCGACCCTTCTCGGACCTCGGGGCGGACTGCTTTCGGGCTCGCGGCTTCAGGCGTAACTAAAATTAGGCGTGAACCCCGCGTCGCCGCCCGGGATCATCTCCATCAGATGGTAGTAGACGCAGAAGTCATCCATGGGACCAAGTTCGGTGTCTGACAGGCGCAAGATTCGGCTTCCCTCCTTGCGGAAGGCCGACACACCCGGCCAGTAGCCGCCGTGTTCCGCGTCTGACCGGCGATAGCCCATGTCGAGGGCAAAACTCGTACCTGCGTGGCTAACCATGGGAAAGCGCCAGCCGCGCCCCGCGGCGAACTCCTTCTGCACCTCCACCGGATCAGGGCTCGAGACGACGAAGGCGGCGCGGCTGGCGAGGTGGTCGTAGACGCCATTGAAGCCATCCGCCCACATGGTGCAACTGGAGCAGCCGCGGCCCATGTTATGGATCAAGATGAGGTTGGGCTTGTCGCCGAACAGCTGCGAAAGGCGCACGGGGCCGTCCCAGCCGTTGATTTCGTAGTCCTCAACCGCCTGCGGCTCG
>JANYFU010000211.1 GCA_025359665.1 Caulobacteraceae bacterium | reverse complement strand
CGGCCTGGCCCGAGTGGTCCGGTGCCGGACAAGCCGGTCCTGGCCCTGGGTGCGGTGGGTTCGGTGCCAGCCGGGTTGGGCGTGGTGGACGGTGGCGAGATTCCCTACAAGCCCGACGCCCTGGCCAGGAAGGTCGAGAATCAAGCCCATTGGCTGGAGCGCGACCCGGAGATCAAATGCTATCTACCGGGGGTGCCCCGGGCGACCTACATGCCCTATCCGCTGCAGATCTTTCAGAGCCAGAGCGCGCTGCTGATCGCCTATGAATATGCCGGCGCGGTGCGCAACATCATGTTCACCGACCCCGGCCCCGCGCCAGTCGATGCGTGGATGGGCCAGTCGGTCGGCCATTGGGAGGGCGACACCCTGGTGGTCGCGGTCACCGGCCAAAACGACTCCACCTGGTTCGATCGGTCCGGCGACTTCCATTCCGACCAACTCAAGGTGGTGGAACGCTACACGCCTAGCGGACCGGACACCTTGCGCTACGAGGCCCAGATCACCGATCCAGAGGTGTTCACCCGGCCCTGGACGATGCACATGACCCTCTATCGCCGGGTCGGCGAGGATGCCCGCCTGCAGCAGTTCAAGTGTGTCGAGTTCGTCGAAGAGTTGATGTACGGAAACCTGCGCAAGGAGCCGTTGAAATGAACCCCTTGACCCGTGCTCTGGCGATCGGCGCCCTGGCCCTGGCTGTGATGACCACCTCCGCTCTGGCCGCTACCGAGACCCCCTACCACGCGCCCCGAACCGCGTTTGGAGATCCCGATCTCCAGGGCCTGTGGACCAACGCCTCAATCACCACCCTGGAGCGGCCGCCCTGGGCGACCAAGGCGGTGCTGACGCCGGACGAGGCGGTCAAGGCCGAGGCGATGTATCGCGGCTGGCTGGCCGACAACGACAAGACCGCCTCCGCTCCGACTACCGACAAGGACGATCCGGGCGGCTATAATTCGTTCTGGCTCGATCCGGGGACGAAATTCGGGATGGTGCGCGGCGAGATCCGCACCTCGTGGATCGTCGATCCGCCGACCGGCCATATCCCCTATTCGGCCGAGGGCGGGCGCGATGCGATGATGACCGGCATGCGCCAGTTCCGCGATTTCAGCGGCCCGGAGGTGCGGTCGCTCGGCGAGCGATGTATCGTCGGCTACGGCTCGACCGGTGGGCCGCCAATGCTCAACGTCTTGTATAACAACAACTATCAGATCGTTCAGTCGCCGGGCTATGTGGTCATCGTGGTGGAGATGAACCACGACGCGCGGATCATCCGCCTGGGCGGGACCCACCCGGCGGACAACGTCCGGCCGTGGATGGGCGATTCCGTCGGACACTGGGAGGGCGACACCCTGGTGGTGGAGACCACCAATCTCAACCCCGGCCAGCGCTTCACCGCCGACATCCGCCACCGCATCTATCTGGCCCCCAATTCCAAGGTGACCGAGCGCTTCACCCGAGTCTCCGAGCGCGACATCCTCTATGAGTTCAAGATCGAGGAGCCTCACGCCTACACCCAGACCTGGCGGGGCGAGATTCCGATGCACGCCACCAAGGGGCCGATGTACGAATACGCCTGCCACGAGGGCAACTATTCGCTGCCCGGCATCCTGGCCGGCGCGCGCGCCGAGGAGAAGAGCGCGGCCATGGCCGCCGCTGGAGGATCGAAATCGAAATGACCTTGATGCGCCGCATCGCCGCCGGCCTGGCCCTGACGGCTCTTGGCCTCGGAGCCCCAGCCGCCCAGGCCCACCACGCCTTCGCCGCCGAGTTCGACGGCAAGGCCCCGGTGCTGCTGCGCGGCAAGGTGACCAAGGTGGAGTGGATCAATCCCCACACCTGGATCCACATGACCGCCGCGGCCGGCGGGGTCGGCCCGGAACGCGAGTGGATGGTCGAGGGCGGCACGCCCAACACCCTGCTGCGCGTCGGCATCACCCGCGACACCCTGAAGCCCGGGACCGACATCATCGTCCACGGCTACCAGAGTAAGGACCGCGCCTGCACCCCCGCCTGCAAGGCCAACGGCCGCGACGTCACCCTCGCCAACGGCCAGAAACTGTTCATGGGATCGAGCGGGACAGGGGCGCCGAGAGACGGCGCCGACCCGAGCGAGATGCCCCATTAGATAGGGCGCCGGTCTATGGAGCCATCCCCGTATGTCCTTTTGCCG
>JANYFU010000165.1 GCA_025359665.1 Caulobacteraceae bacterium | reverse complement strand
CCAGTCTCCCGTGGCTCAAAGGAACGCTCGCCGAGCGCCTTCCATCCCATGGCGCCGGTGTTGATCCAAAGGATGTCCGCCGTCCAGTCCACCTTTTTGCAGACTGGGCACGGCATTGTCATCTTGCTTCTCAGCGCCTCGACCTCGGTTCTGTCGTTGCCTTGGCGGCGCTTCTTAAGCCCGTCGATCATCTCTTCGACACGCCAATGTCGATAGAAAGTGCACTTGCCGGCCTGGCAGCGAATCTGGACCCGCACATTGGGCTTGCCCACGAACTGGCCCAGCAGGAGCGGGTTGAACGGCTTCTCGTTGTGGAATTGAAGGTTGCACCGCTCAAGACGGTTACACCGCCAAAGCGCCTGAACCTGGCTCATCTGAAGGAAACCCTGTCCGGCTGCGCAGAGGGCGACCGGGTCCAGTTCCACAGTGCGGCGACAATCCCTCGCCCGGCATACGCCCTTCACCGCCTGCTGACGCGCGGCATAGCCGCCGATCGTTTCAGCGGGAACGACCTTACCGTTGATTGCCGTCCAGCCCGGCGGCGGCCCAGGTTCGGGGATTGCCATGGCTGGCTATGCCGGGGGAACTTTCCGGCCGCTCATCACGGCGTGAGCGCTGTTGACGCTCTTGAGCAGATTCTCGAGCGCGGCTCTTTGCGGCGAATCCGGCTGGTATAGGTCGCAGAGTGGCGGGATGCGCTCGCGGCAACTGGCGAGGGCGTCGAGGACGGCGTCGATCCGGCGGGTGTACATCGTGGGGTTCCGGAGCGGTTGGGCGATCTGGCTGTTGTTCTTCTTTTGTTCTTCATCGTGGCCAGGAGTCAACCGGGACGTCAAGGCTCCGTTCCAGTGACGCCCAGACCATTCTACTGATCGAATTGAACAGCTGCGCCACATCCCGCGTTGGCGCGACGCCGGCCCGCTGTTCTCGGCGACCCGAATGGAAGTCGGGCCGGGTGGCGGCTTCGTCGTGGCATGGCTGAAGCGCGAACACTGGAGCACGGCGGAACCCGTCCGGCGCTTCTTCCGACGGTCATGGGCCGCGCGTTGCTGGTGGATATGAAGGCTCGGTCCGACGGCGCGCCGCCAACCGACCTGATCGCCCCGTGTGAGGCGTTCAAGGCCAACCTGATCAACGACATCACCGAGACCATCGCCTATGGTCTGTTCGCGGCGCGCCTGCATGACGATACGTCAGATACATTCTCGCGAGGCGCGGCGCTGGAGCTGCGGCCAAAATCCAACCCGTTTCTGCGTGAGTTTTTCGTCTACATCGCAGGGCCAACGCTCGATGAACACCTGCGCCGGGTTATCGATGAGCTGTGCGATATTTTCCAGGCTACCAGCATGCCCAAGGTACTCGCCAACTTCGGTAAGTTCACAGGGAGGGCCGACCCTTTCTCCATGCTTTTGGTGTTGGCTGGCGCGGCGCGATCTGCATCGGACATTCTGAGTAGGGTGGCGGGGCAGAACCCCATCAAGGCCCTTGATCACCCGCCCCGCTCAAAAACCACCTTACCCTGGAACAACGTCAAATCGCAGACCATGCCGTCGAGGGCGTCGGTCGGGACTGCGTAGGGGTCGCGGTCCCAGACCGCGATGTCGGCGGATTTGCCCACTTCCAGGGTTCCGGTCCGCTGGTCGGCCTTGATCTGGCGGGCCGCCCAGGCGGTGTAGGAGCGCAGGGCCGTGTGAACATCGACCGCCTCGTCGGTCCCGAACGGGGTGGGTCCGAAGGTTCCCTTCAGGGTGCGGCGGGCGACCGAGGCCCAGAGGCCGTGACGCGCGGCGATCGGGGTGACCGGGGAGTCCGAGCCGCCGGCCCAGATTATCCCGCGCTTCAGATAGGTAGCGAACGGATTGAGCCGCAAGCTGCGCTCCGGGCCCAGGTTGGCGGCGTAGATGTCGCCCAGCCACCAGGCGAAGCCGCCCTGGCTCTCGGGATAGCCGGCGTCATAGCGCTTCTGCAGGTCGGCCATCACCGCGATGGCGTGGTCGGTGGGGGTGTTGGCGTGGATGATGCTGAGGCGCAGACCCTGGACCGGATGGGCGGCAAGGGCGGCCGCGAAGCTGTCGACGGTCCAGTCGATCGCGCGGTCGCCGATGGCGTGGACGCCGATGCCGACCCCCTGCCCCACGAACAGATCGACCTGGGCGCGGAACAGATCGGGGTCGAGGCGCGGATAGCCGTGGTTGCCCGTGGCGACCTCGGTTCGGTTACGGTTCCAGTCCTGGTACATCCAGGCGGTCGGGGCGCCGCCGCTGCCGTCCATGAAGATCTTGGCCCCGCAGACCCGCAGCGTGGCGGCTGGCAGGGCGGCGACGTCGGCCTCGGCGCCGCGGATCAGACCGAGGGTTTCATGGGCGGCGTCCATCGAACGGCCAGTGACGAACAGCACGCAGGCATTGACGGCCAGGCGCCCCTCGGCCGCCAGCGATCGATAGGCGGCCCAGTCCTCCGGCCCGATCGCCGGGTCCTTGAAGCCGGTCATGCCCTCCGAGTGGAGCTGGTCGACCATATGGACCAGGGCCTCGCGGCGCTGGGCAAGCGTGTAGGTCGGCAGCAGGTTCAGCACCGGCTCGTCGGCGGTTTCCTTCAGCACGCCGGTGGGGCGGCCGTCGGGACCGTGCTCGATCGTGCCGGCCGGCGGGGCCGGGGTGGCGGCGTCGATGCCGGCCAACCGCAGGGCGGCGGAGTTGGCGACACCGTAGTGGCCGGTGGTCTGCATCAGCCAGACCGGATTGTTCGGCGCCACCGCGTCGAGCTCGGCGGCGGTGGGATAGCGGCGTTCGGCGAGCTTGCCCTCGTCCCAGCCGCCGCCGACGACCCACTGGCCGGGCGGCGTCTTGGCGGCCTG
>JANYFU010000164.1 GCA_025359665.1 Caulobacteraceae bacterium | reverse complement strand
TGTCCAGAACACCGGCGAACTTGTGTGAAACCGTATTGAGTTGGGCGTGCGCGGCCTTGCGGCTTCGGAACTCCCCGACCTGAACCCACCAGTTGCGCGAAACCGCCGAGCGAGCCACGGCCTTGGGCATGGCGTTGGACACCATCAGCGGCGCGTTCTGCGCCGTGGTTTTTGTCAGAACGACATCGATCGGGTCGCTTTCGGTCTCACGACGGGTGATTCCATGTGAAGTGGTCAGCCCCCGACCGCCATTTTCAAAATAGGTCTGAGTCGCCAGAATCTTCTCGCCGCGATCCCGACGATCCTCGATGTCGAAACCGGTGAGCAGCAGACCCTCGACGTTGGCGTTTCGAACCCCGCCGGATGAGCTGCCCATCACGACCGCGATCAGACGGTGGCCGTTACGCATCGCCGAGGCCGCAAGATTGAACCCGGCCGCATTGGTGAACCCCGTCTTCAACCCATCGACGCCGGGCATTTTCCCCAACAGGTGGTTGGTGTTGTACATTGTCCGGCCACGATAGGTGAATTCTTCCTGGCTGAAGAATTTATAGTATTGCGGGTAATCACGAAGCACGGCGCGCGCCAGAATCGCCAAATCGTGGGCGCTCGAAATCTGGCGGTTGTCTGGAAGGCCGTTAGGATTCACGTACCGAGTGTTGGTCATCCCCAGCTGTTGCGCCTTCAACGTCATCAGATCCGCGAACCGCGATGAGGTGCCGCCAACTTTCTCCGCGATAGCGATCGCCATGTCATTGGCTGAATGAACAGCCATCGCGTGCAGGGCGTCTTCCACCGATATGGTTTCGCCGGCTCTGAGCCCCAGCTTCGTCGCGGGCTGAGCCGCGGCCAGGGGTGAAACCACGATCGTATCATTGAGGTGGAGCCGGCCTGAGGCCAGAGCGTCAAACGCCAGATACATGGTCATTACCTTGGTGACCGAGGCGGGGTATCGAGGACTGTCCGCCCGTTCGGCGTAAAGGATTTCTCCAGTCCGAGCATCCATCACGATAGCCGTGTTTTTGGGCTCACCCCCGACGATCGGGTTGGAGACGAGGCGCGCGCGAGCATGATGGTGGCCGCGGGCGAGTGCGCTTGATGGTTGGATCGCCACGCAGAACGCTGCGAAGGCGACCAGCATTCCAGTGACGAGGCGTCGGACTGGCTCGGTCATGGGTGGGCTCCGGTCACTGCGGGGTTCGGCGAACGTGGCTGCCATCTCTGAAACGATGACTATGCTCCTAACGTTGTTTCGCGAAGGTAAACAAGTGCTAAGGAAGCCGCACCCCCCGCTGGGTCCCCAAGCCGACCAGCAGAAATGGTGCGGTGCACAATAAATGTTTTGACTTTTGCACCGCAGCATGGAACTAGGACCGCATTGTCTCGGACTTGCACAGACGGGCCCTCCAGCTCGATCCCGCGATCCGAGGCCCCAGGAAACTCAACCCAAGGAGCCTCCAATGCCCACCCCGACTGAAGTCAAGACGCCCTACGACTACTTCACGGCCGGAAATCACGCGTTCAAGGAAAGCTTTGAGAAATCCATCGCGACCCTGACCGAAATGAATGCGCATTCGAAAAAGAATCTCGAGGCGCTCGTCGCTTCCATGACGGCCGCCGCCAAGGGCGCCGAGACCATGGGCGCCCGCGCCATGGCTTTCTCGAAGAAGTCGATCGAAGGCCAGGTTGCCGCCGGGAAGGCCTTGACCGCCGCCAAGAGCATCCAGGAAGCCGTCGAGCTGCAAACCGGCTTCGCCAAGATCGCCTTTGAGACCTATGTGGCCGAAGTCAACGAAATCTCCGAAATCACTTCAGCCTCCGTCAAGAGCGTGATGTCGCCGATCACCGAGCGCGTCACCGCCCTCGTGGAACGGGTTCAATCGGCGCGGTAAGACAAAACCCGGTTCGCGTTGGCGGGCCGAGTTGAAAAGACAGCGAGACTCGGATGGGCCAGCGCCTTTCCGGGTCTTTTTTTTGCGCCAATGGTAGCGCGCCCGCGCCTTCCCTGCGATGTGGCGAAGCGCTAGAAGCGATGGCATGACATCGCCTCATTCCCGACTGGAAGCGCTCAATATCGTCCTGCCGAAGCCGGTGGCGCCGGTGGCGAACTATGTGCCGTTCGTGCGGCACGGCGACCTCGTCCACATCTCAGGCCAGGTGTCCCTCGACGCGCAAGGCGGTATTCGCGGGACCGTTGGAGAGGATGTCGATCTTGAACGCGGGCAGTTGGCCGCGCGCCTGTGTGGGCTCAATCTGATCGCCCAAATGAGCGCCGCTTGCGATGGCGATCTTTCGCGCGTGCGGCGGATCGTGAAGCTCGGTGGCTTTGTTCAGGCGGGACCGACGTTTTTCGATATCCCGAAGGTCATTAATGGCGCGTCGAACCTGATGGTCGATGTCTTTGGTGATCTCGGTCGCCATGCCCGGTCAGCGGTGGGCGTATTTCGTCTTCCATTGAATTTCGCCGTTGAGGTCGACGCTATCATCGAGGCGCCATGAAGGATGTTTTCGGCGAGGCCTGGGACCGACTGTTCGGCCCTCCCGTCGCTCACCGAGGCCTATGGTCGCCTGATGGTCCGCCCGAGAACTCCCTGGGTGCGTTTCAGGCGGCTTGCGTCGCCGGCTACGGCATAGAACTCGACGTTCAGATCAGCGCCGATGGCGAGGCCATGGTGTTTCACGACGCCCATCTGAAACGCATGACCGGCCAGGAAGGCCGTCTCTGCGATCACAGCGCCGCCGATCTGCGGCTGATGCGTCTGGCGGGAACCGATGAAACCATTCCATCTCTGGCCGAGGCGCTGACCGAAGTCGGGCGCCGGGCCATGGTCCACATCGAGATCAAGATTCCGTTTGGTGAAGTCGGGCCGCTGGAGCGCCGGGTTTGCGAGGTCCTGATCGACCACAATGGCCCCACCAGCGTCATTGGCTTCAATCCCTATTCCCATGCCTGGTTCGCCGATCACCACCCCAAGATTCTTCGGGGCCTCGACAGCTATAGCTACACGGGTCCCGACGCGCGCCACATCGCTCCGGATGTGCGCAAGCGCTATGCTCAATTGGCTCACGTCCAGATCGCCAGACCCCATTTCCTGGCGCTCAGCCTAGACATGCTGCCGAACGCTAAAGCCGACGCCTTTCGGCGCGGCGGAATGCCGATTCTGGCCTGGACCGTTCGTGCCCCCGCGCAATGGGACGCGGTCAAGGCGTCATGCGACAATCTGATCTTCGAGGGCTTCGCGGCGTGACAGGCCTCAAGGCCGCTGTTGGTGTCCACCGCAGGGTCGCTGAGATTGGCCGGGAGGCCTGGAACGCCTGCGCCGCAAGTCCCGACTACGCGAGAAACCCGTTTGTCGCCTATGACTTCCTCGACTGCCTGGAAGAGTCCGGGTGCGCCGTGGAACGGGCCGGATGGGGTCCGCAGCATCTGACGGTGCGTGACGACCAGGGCGAGGTCGCGGCGGTGATGCCGCTCTATCTGAAGTCGCACAGCCAGGGTGAATATATCTTCGATCATGCCTGGGCCGACGCCTATGAGCGGGCCGGCGGCCGATATTATCCCAAGCTCGTCGCGGCTTCTCCATTTTCACCGGTGACGGGCCCGAGACTACTGGTTCGGCCGGACGTCGATCGGGACACCGGGAGGGGCATGCTGCTTGATGGGGCGCTCCTGCTCTGTGAACGAGGCCGGATAGCGACAGTTGGCGTCAATTTTCCAACCACCGAAGAATGGACATTTCTTGGGAGCCAGGGGCTGCTGCAGAGGCAGAACCAGCAATATCACTGGCTGAATGTCGGCTATGGTGGTTTTGACGATTTTCTGGCGGCCCTTTCCTCCGGCAGGCGCAAGACGATCCGCCGGGAACGCCGCGACGCGGTAGCGGGCCTCGAAATCGAACTCCTGACCGGCCGGGATCTGAAGGAGGAGCATTGGGACGCCTTCTTCGGCTTCTACATGGACACCGGGTCACGAAAGTGGGGCCAACCCTACCTTAACCGGCGGTTTTTCTCTCTCCTCGGCGAGAGAATGGGCGATAGAGTGCTGCTGATTATGGCCAAAAGAAACGGTCGCTGGATCGCCGGAGCCCTCAACCTGATCGGCGACGACTGTCTCTATGGCCGAAACTGGGGCTGCGTCGAGAACGTCCCGTTCCTTCATTTTGAGCTGTGCTACTATCAGGCCATCGAATGGGCCATCGACCACCGCTTGGCCCGCGTCGAGGCGGGCGCGCAGGGTCAGCACAAGATCGCGCGCGGCTATCTTCCAACCCCGGTCTACTCCGCGCACTATATCGCCGACCCCGCGCTGCGCGCTCCGGTGGCTCGTTTCCTCGAACAGGAGCGCAACGCCGTACAGGGGGAGATGGACTGGCTGGCCGAGGAATATTCGCCGTTTCGGCAGGTCGGCTGAAAGCCTTCATCACGAATCAGGCGCCGTTCCACGCCACCGCCAGCGCACTCCGCGCGACACCTCGAACATCCTCCGGCGTGGCGAGCATGATCTGGGCGGTAAGTCGCTCGGACCACGATTGTGATTTCCGGGCGGCCAGGCCCACGGCAAGATCGACGGGCGCCGCCACGCCAAGCAACGCGGTTCCGCCCTTCATGGGGCGAAGCGCGGCGAACTGCACTTTGCGAGACCATGCTGTGTAACCGCGCCGGGCGGTTCTGGTGACATCGCCAAGGTTTATCGCCTCTCGGTCCACAGCCTCGAAGATTGCCCGGCTGCCTGGATCGGACCACAGGCTGTCAACAAGTTCACCTGGATCGTCCCATCCCATTGAGGATGGAAACGCGGCGTCGAGCACCTGTGACGCCCGATTCTGCAGCAGCCCGTGGGTCTCCTTGAACCACTTCAACCGGGCGCGGTGGCCGGTCTCCGGACAGGTTTTGGCGATCGCGACCCAATCGGCAAGTGACTTGCCGGTGTCACGCTCCAATCCCTGAACCACGGAAGCGAACCATTTCCGCTGGCGCTCGGTGAGATTGTCGTCACGCATGGCTCCCTCCAGACCACTCTGTTACGAGCGCATCATAACTGAAAGGGGTCCAGCCATGAGTCTCGACGGCGTTTACGATGAACAAAACATCTTCGCCAGGATTCTGCGAGGCGAGGTTCCGGCGGCAAGAATCCGCGAGGATGACGCCACCCTGGCCTTCATGGACGTCTTTCCTCAGTCCCGCGGTCATGCCCTGGTCATCCACCGCACGTCCAAAGCCCGCAACCTGCTTGAGGTCAGCGCGCAAGACCTCTGCGCGGTCATGGGCGCCGTCCAACGCGTGACCCGGGCGGTACGCGCCGCCTTGGCGCCAGACGGCATAGTGATCACCCAGTTCAATGGCGCGCCCGCCGGGCAGACCATCTTCCACCTGCACGTGCATATTATCCCGCGGTGGAATGACGTCCCGCTCGGGCGCCACGGCGCCGGCGGCATGGCCGACTTTCAAAGCCTGGCTAAGCTCGCCGGCGAAATCGCCGCCCACCTCGATTCGTGAGGCCGCATGTCGCCGCGCCCTCCGCCGGATCACAGCGGAGGGCGCGGGAAGCTATTCCGCCAGGGCGGGCTCCTGGGCGTCGGAGGCGTCCTTGTCGGTGGCGGAGGTCGGGGGCGGCGATTTGGCGTCGAATTCGAACGCCAGTTTGCCGTCCGCCAGGATGACCTTCACATGGCCGCCCTTGGCCAATCGACCGAACAGGATGTCATCGGCCAGGGGGCGCTTGATCTGTTCCTGAATGACCCGGCCTAGCGGACGGGCGCCATAGAGTTCGTCGAAACCGTTCTTGGCCAGCCAGTCGAGGGCTTCCTCGGAGGTCTCAATGGTCACATGGCGATCGGCCAGCTGGGCTTCGAGTTGCAGGATGAACTTCTGCACCACCATCCGGATCACCTCGGGTGTCAGAGGCTTGAAAGCCACGATCGCGTCGAGGCGATTACGGAATTCAGGTGTGAAGAGCTTCTTGATCGCTTCCTCGTCCTGGTTTTCCATCTTCCCACGGCCGAAACCGATCGAGTTTCGCTGGGCGTCGGAGGCGCCGGCGTTGGTGGTCATGATCAGGACGATATTCCTGAAATCCACCTTCTTGCCGTTGGCGTCGGTCAGCGTGCCGTGATCCATGACCTGCAACAGGATATTGTAGACATCCTGGTGGGCCTTTTCGATCTCATCCAGCAGCACCACCGCGTGCGGATGCTGGTCCACGGCGTCGGTAAGCAAACCACCCTGATCGAAGCCGACATAGCCGGGAGGCGCGCCGATCAGGCGGCTGACGGTATGGCGCTCCATATATTCGCTCATGTCGAATCGCAGCAGCTCGATGCCGAGCGTCGATGCAAGTTGCCGAACGGTCTCGGTCTTGCCGGTGCCAGTCGGCCCGGAGAACAGATAGCAGCCGATCGGCTTGTTGGGTTCACGCAGGCCAGCCCGCGCCATCTTCATCGCCGAAGCCAGCTGATGGATGGCGTCTTCCTGGCCAAACACCGCTGTCTTGAGGTCTGATTCCAGCTGCCGAAGCGATTCGGTGTCGGATTTGGAAACCGACTTGGGCGGGATCCGCGCGATCTTTGACACCACGATCTCGACTTCCTTCAGGCCGATCACCTTCTTGCGACGGCCTTCGGGGAGCAGCATCTGCGAGGCTCCGGCCTCGTCGATCACATCGATCGCCTTGTCTGGAAGTTTGCGGTCGGTGATGTATTTGTCCGCCAGTTCGACGGCTGCTCGAATGGCTTCACCGGTATATTTGAGTTTGTGGAATTCCTCATAATAGGTCTTCAGGCCTTTGAGGATCTTGATCGTGTCTTCCACGGACGGTTCATTGACGTCAATCTTCTGGAAACGACGCACGAGCGCGCGGTCTTTTTCAAAGTGCTGGCGGAATTCCTTATAGGTCGTCGAGCCCATGCACCGAAGGGTGCCGGAGGCGAGGGCGGGCTTCAGCAGGTTCGAGGCGTCCATGGCCCCTCCGCTGGTGGCGCCCGCGCCGATCACGGTGTGGATCTCGTCGATGAACAGGATCGCGTTGTCGTGGTTTTCGAGTTCCTTGATGACCTGTTTGACCCGCTCCTCGAAATCACCCCGATAGCGCGTTCCCGCCAGCAGGGAGCCCATGTCGAGGCTGAAGATCGTGGCTTTCGCCAGCACGTCGGGCACCTGGTGATCGACGATCTTGCGCGCCAGGCCCTCGGCGATAGCGGTTTTGCCCACGCCAGGGTCGCCGACCAGCAGGGGGTTGTTCTTGGTCCGGCGGCAGAGGATCTGGATGCAGCGATCGACCTCGTTCGTGCGGCCGATCAATGGATCGACCTTGCCCTGCCGGGCCTTCTCGTTGAGATTTATGCAATAGGCTTCGAGCGCTTCGCCGCCGGTCTTCACCGGGGGTTTCTCTTCTTCTTCGGCGGCGCCTTTGGTGGGCCGCGCCTCCGATGCGCCAGCTTTCTTGGCGATGCCATGCGCGATGAAGTTGACCGCGTCATATCGGGTCATTTCCTGCTGCTGCAGGAAATAGGCGGCATGGCTTTCGCGCTCCGAGAAGATCGCCACCAGCACATTGGCGCCGGTCACATCGTCGCGGCCGGAGGATTGAACATGAATCACCGCGCGCTGGATGACCCTTTGGAACCCGGCGGTGGGCTTGGCGTCTTCGCCATCGTCGACGACCAGGGACTTCAGGTCGGTGTCGACATACTGAGTCAGGCTCTTTTTCAGGGCCGGCAGGTCCACATCGCAGGCCTTCATGACACCCGCCGCGTCGGTGTCGTCGATCAGCGACAGGAGCAGGTGCTCAAGCGTGGCGTACTCGTGCTTTCGCTGGTTCGCGAAGGCGACGGCGCGGTGCAAGGATTCTTCGAGGTTACGGGAGAACGATGGCAATGGGGGCCTCTCAATCCTTTTCCATGGTGCATTGGAGCGGGTGCTGGTGGCGTCTGGCAGTCTCGATCACTTGCGCGACCTTTGTCTCGGCGACTTCAAACGTAAAGACTCCGCATACGCCGACGCCGTTTTGATGAACGTGCAGCATAATTTTAAGCGCGGCTTCCCTGGATTTGTTAAAAAATCGCTCAAGGATATAGGTCACGAACTCCATAGGTGTGTAGTCATCGTTGAGAATCAACACACGGTACATTGATGGTTTCTGGGTCTTGGTCTTCGTCTGAGTGACGACGGCCGTCCCGACGCCTATGGTCGAATTTCCTTGCTGCTTGTCCGCCACGACAGCTCTCCAACGCGGGGGCGAGCGCCCGCAATCCGATTAGATATGGAAACTTGCGCGCATTGGAAGGCCCCATTCACGGGCAATGCCGTTCAACGGTGGAAAGATCGCATTTCAGGCGGGGGTTTGGGTTAATGGCGACCGGGATTTGGCCGGTTCCGCCCAAAAGCCGCGACTTTTTGACCACGGCGCCGACGATCAAACCCTGAGATCCAGGGCCGACGCGATCGCAACGGCGAGATCTGGCCAATGATCGAAGCGCTGATGGCGATCCGGTGCGGACGGCGCGAATGGGCGGAGACGGTAGTCGGCGACCGATTGGAACCTGTGTACTCCCGGCGCCTCTTGCTCGACGGAATCCAGGTTGGGCAACAGATCGTCAATGAACGCCGTACCCAGCCGCGTGCGCCCCGCCATCGCCGCAACCGGACGCCCCTTTGGCCCAGCGCCGATGACGAGTGGGTAGGGCAGGCCATTGTCGATCAACCAGCGGGCTCTGGCGGGCCGGCTATGGGGCGGAGCATTGGTGAGAATGACGATGGTGGCGCTGTCGGCCAGCGCGGCCAAAGCCTCGGGCGCGCCGGGCGCGACTTCCATCAGCTGCGGGTTGCACTCAAAAAAAGCGTCGAACAGCTTCCTGCCATCCTTGACGTCGAGGTGGGTGGTTTCGCCCGGTCGGTAGATATTTTGGAACAAGGCGAAGCGGTCGATCCGCATTTCCAGTCCGTGAGTCCCGACGAACTGTTCGAACCCGCGAATGAACAGGCCCAGGACCTCGTCCACATCCACCACGATCAATGGCCGATCTGGATCGATACAGAGGCCAAAGACTTCCGGTGGGAGTGGTATGGCGTTCATGGCCTCCTCCCGTGGGCTAACGTCGGCTTAAGGATATTGCGGTCAGTAGCGTCCTGGAAGTTGTTTCGGGCGAATCGCATGGCCAAAACCGTCCTCATTGTCGAGGATAACGAGCTGAACATGAAGCTCTTTCGCGACCTGATCGAATCACTTGGCTATGACACTCTGCGCACGGGCGAAGGTCTGGCGGCTTTCAAGCTCGCCCGGGAACACCGGCCGGACCTGATTCTGATGGATATTCAGCTTCCGGCCATGTCTGGCCTGGAAGTCACGCGCTGGCTGAAAGAGGACGCCGACCTGGCGGCGATTCCGGTGGTGGCGATCACGGCGTTCGCCATGCGGGGCGACGAGGAGCGGATCCGCGACGGAGGTTGTGTGGCTTACATAGCCAAGCCGATTTCCGTTTCCGGCTTTCTTGATACGATGAGACGGTTTTTGGCCTGATTCATCGCCTGGCCCGGCACGTAGTCCGGTCAGGCTGGGCGGGCGGGTGTCAGGCTATTTGATCTTGCCTTCGCGGAACTGCACGTGCTTGCGAACCACGGGATCGTATTTCTTGACCACCATCTTTTCGGTCATGGTGCGGGCATTCTTCTTGGTGACATAGAAGAAGCCGGTGTCCGCCGTCGAATTGAGGCGGATCTTGATCGAAGCCGGTTTGGCCATGGCGGGTAACGTCCTGATTGCGCGCGGCGTGGCGGCTGGAAATTAGAGAGCGGCGGAACATACGGATCGCGCGCCCGATGTCAATGTTCACCCAAGTTGGTTCGTCAGAGATGAACAAGTTGCTGGCGACCCCGCGCGAAGCGCAGGGAGGGCGCCGGCCTGGTCGGATCGGCCAGGCGCAATGGTATTTCCCGCAGCACGAAGCGGGTGACGCTGGGCAGGTCGAGCTTGAGGGCTTCCTCGAGTTCGACCCAGGCGATCTCGTCCAGCTCGCCGCAATCGGCCTGGCGCTCTAGGCTGATCAGCCGATCGGCCTCGGCCATGAAGAAACGGGCGTCGAAGCGCTTAGGCGAGGCGGCCGGGGTGATGGCGCGGGCGACGAACTCAAGGGCGTCGAGATCGGGCAGGGCGCCCTGGGCTAGAAACTCCCGCCAGGGTCCGTTGCCGGGGCGCGGCGGCGCGGGTTTCGCCAGCAGCAGGCCCACCTCTTCGAAGGTCTCGCGAACCGCCGCCAGGGCCAGCGCCCGGCAGCGCGATGGCGGAGCCGTCTTGCCCAGCCGCGCCGCCACGTCGTGCCGCAGATCGGTGGCGGAAGGGGCGTGATAATCGGCCCGGTCGACCCGTCCACCGGGAAACACCCACTTGCCCGGCATGAAATTGTGCCCGCCGTTGCGGCGTCCCATCAGGACCCGCGGTTGGGCGGCGGTGCGATTGATTATGATCAGGGTCGCGGCGTCACGCGGCTTGACGGGCCGTTTCCCCGCCCGGAGCGGGTCCGGCCTCGGGGAATCTACATCTTCAAAGGCGTCGTTGGTCATCGGAGGACAATAGTCCGGCCCTTGGGACGGATGAAAGTCTGCCCTTGGGGCAGGGCCGCGCAATCGTCTATCGCCGCCGCCCAGGCTTGCCAGGACGTCCACCCGGTTTGCCCCGGCCACGCAGGCCCAGCCGGGGCTTGGGCGCGCTCTTGTCGGCCGCCTCGGGCTCGCTGAGCATCTCCAGCAACAGTCCGCCGGTAATCGGGGTCGCCTCCCTCAGTTTCACCGAAACCTGACGCCCGAGCCGCCAGCGGGCGCCGGTGCGTTCCCCCACCAGAGCGTGCAGATGATCGTCGTGAATGAAATATTCGTCGCCGAGGCTCGAAACCGGAATCAGTCCATCGGCGCCGGTGTCGTTCAGGCGCACGAACAGGCCGAACCGGGTGACCCCCGTTATGCGGCCCTCGAAGGTCACGCCAACCTTGTCCTCCAGAAACGCCGCCACATAGCGATCGATAGCGTCGCGTTCGGCCGCCATCGCCCGGCGCTCCGCGACGGTGATGTGTTCGGCGGTTTCCTTCAGATGGGCGATATCGCTGTCGCTCAGCCCATCGTCGCCAAGACCCAGCGCCCGGATCAGCGCCCGGTGCACGACCAGGTCGGCATAGCGCCGGATCGGCGAAGTGAAGTGTGCATAACGGTCCAGATTGAGCCCGAAGTGACCGATGTTCTCGGCCGAGTAGATCGCCTGCATCTGGGTGCGCAGCACCACCTCATTGACGATCTCGCCGTGCGGGCCGCCGCGCGTCTCGTCCAGGAGACGGTTGAAGCGCTCGGTGCGGGCCGGCTCTCCCTTGTTCCAGGGCATGCCCACGGTGGCGAGAAAGTCCGCCAGCGCCTGCAGCTTCTCGGCGCTGGGGGTGTCGTGAATCCGATAGATCAACGGCGTCCGGCGCTGCTCGAGCGTTTCGGCCGCGCTGACGTTGGCCTGGATCATGAATTCTTCGATCAGCTTATGGGCTTCGAGCGAGCGGCGGGGGGTGATGGCCGCCACCTCGCCCTCGGGACTCATGAGAATTCGCCGTTCGACCGACTCGATATCCAGCGGCGAGCGGCGGTCCCGTCCAACCTTCAGGACGGCGTAGGCGGCCCACAAGGGCTTCAGGACCGGTTCGAGTAGGGGACCGGTGGTGTCGTCGGGTTGGCCATCGATCGCCGCCTGGGCCTGTTCGTAGGACAGCTTGGCGGCCGACCGCATGAGTCCGCGGATGAATCGGTGGCCGCGCTTGCGGCCGTCGGCGCCGAACACCATTCGCGCCGCCATGCAGGCGCGCGCCTCGCCCTGTTTCAACGAGCACAGCCCGGCCGATAGCCGTTCGGGCAGCATCGGCTCCACCCGGTCCGGAAAATACACGCTGTTGCCCTTTTCGCGCGCCTCGCTGTCCAGGGCCGAACCCGGGCGCACATAGGCGGCGACATCGGCGATCGCGACCCAGACGATCCAACCGCCGGGGTTGCCGGGATCGTCATCAGGCTCGGCGTGGACGGCGTCGTCGTGATCCCGGGCGTCCGCCGGGTCGATAGTGATCAGCGGCAAATCGCGCAGGTCGGTGCGAGCCTTCAAGGTCGGCGCCTCGGCGGCCAGGGCTTCGGCCTCGACGGCGTCGGAGAAGCCGGTCGGCAGGCCGTGGGTGTGGATCGCGACCAGCGACGCCGCGCGCGGATCGTCTTCCCGGCCCACAACCTCCAGCACCTTGCCCCTGCGGGGACCATGCGGCCGGTCGGCCGAGCCGCCGACCTGGGCCAGAACCAGATCGCCATCGCGCAGATCGGCCCCTTCGGCCTCCGTCAGGATCAGGCTTTCCTTCGACCGGCGGTCCACCGGCTCGACGCGGATTTCGCGGCGGGATTTTCGAACCACGCCGAGCACGCGGTGGGCGCTCTGGCCCAGTCGCTTGATCAGCCGTGCTTCGCGTTCGCCGGATTCGAGAGCTTCGAATCGCACCAGCAACCGGTCGCCTAGGCCGGGCGCTCCGGCCTTGGCCTCGTCCTGACCTGGAGCGAGACGGATTGCCGGCGAATCCCGCGCGGCTTTGACTAGACGGACATAGAGGTCACCGTCGGTGTCGCGCTCGACCACATCCACCACGCCCACGGGCGGCAGCGCCTCGGCGGTCAGGCGGGTCTTGCGGGCGGGTGGGGCTCGCCGACGTCCAGGCGGACGGGGTTTGGCCATGATCAGTCCTGGCTCCGCGGGATTTCGCCCGGCGGCGGTCGGGTCAAGAAACCTTCTTCCGCGCCGCCGGAGCCTTGGCTTTAGCGGTGGCCCGCTTGGGTTTAGCGGCGGGTTTCGCCGTTTTCGCAGGCTTGGAGGCCGCGGCGGCCTTTGGCTTTGCCGCCGCCGCGGGGCGTTTGACTGGCTTTTTCTTGCCGCCGGGCTGCGCCTCCCGGGCGTCGATCAGGGCCACCGCCTCCTCCAGGGTCAGCAGAAGAGGATCGGCCCCCTTAGGCACGTTGGCGTTGGTGGCCTCGTGCTTGATGTAGGGCCCGTAGCGGCCCGCCAGCACCTTGACCGGCTTGCCACTGACCGGATGCGCTCCAAGTTCCTTCAGCGCCGCCGAAACCTCGCGGGTTCGGCCGCTACGCCCTGCCTTCTTTTCAGCCAGGACCACGACCGCGCGGTTCAGTCCCACCTCAAATACTTCGTCGGCGTTGGCCAGGTTGGCGTAGGCGCCGCCGTGCTGGACATAGGGGCCATAGCGACCGATGCCGGCCAGGATCATGCCGCCGTCTTCGGGGTGGGCGCCGACTTCCCGGGGCAGGCTGAGCAGACGCAGCGCCTTGTCCAGGTCAATGCCGGCCGGTGGCCAGTCCTTGGGCAGGCTGGCGCGTTTGGGCTTGTCCGCCACCTGTTCCACATAGGGACCAAACCGGCCGTTCTTCAGCCAGATCGCCGCGCCGGTGGCCGGATCGACGCCCAGTTCCCGATCGCCCGGCGTCTCGTTCTCGTCGCCTTCGGATGAGGCGATCGGCCGGGTGAATTTGCATTCCGGATAGTTCGAACAGCCGATGAAGGCGCCATAGCGGCCGGTCTTCAGCGACAGTCGGCCCGCCCCGCAGCTTGGGCAACCTCGTGGGTCCGTGCCGTCCGCCTTGGGTGGGAAGATGTGCGGCCCCAGCGCCTCGTTGAGCGAATCCAGGATCTGGGTGGTGCGCAACTCGCCGATTTCACCGACCGCGGCATGGAAATCCGTCCAGAACTCCCTCAGCAGCGCCTTCCAGTTCAGGTCACCGGCTGAAACCAGATCGAGCTTCTCCTCGAGACCGGCGGTGAAGTCGTATTCCACATAGCGTTTGAAAAACTGCTCGAGAAAGGCGGTGACCAGGCGTCCGGCGTCCTCGGGAACGAACCGGTTCTTATCCATCCGCGCATAGCCGCGGTCGCGCAGCACCGTCAGGATCGAGGCGTAGGTAGACGGGCGGCCGATGCCCAGCTCTTCCATCTTCTTCACCAGGCTGGCTTCGGAATAGCGCGGCGGCGGCTCGGTGAAATGCTGATCGGCGCGGGCGGCGAGCACCTTGGCGTCGGCGCCTTCCTTGACCGGCGGCAGCCGTCCGCCATCCTCATCAGCGGCGTCGTCGCGGCCTTCCTCGTAGACCGCCAGATAGCCGGGAAACAGCACCACCTGGCCGGTCGCCCTCAGACCCGTCTGGCCATCGGCGCTTTCCAGGTCGATGGCGGTGCGCTCGATGCGCGCCGACTCCATCTGCGAGGCGATCATGCGCTTCCAGATCAGTTCGTACAGCCGGCCCAGATCCGACTCCAGGCGCAGCCGGCCGGGGTTGCGTTCCAGGCTGGTCGGACGGATCGCCTCATGGGCTTCCTGGGCGTTCTTGGCCTTGACCTTGTAGAGGCGGGGGCTCTCGGGAACGTATTCCTGGCCATACAGGCTGGAGATCACGCTTCGGGCTTCGGTGAGGGCCTCGGGCGCGGACTGCACGCCATCGGTCCGCATGTAGGTGATCAGACCGACGGTCTCGCCGCCGATATCGATACCCTCATAGAGTTTCTGGGCGGCTTGCATCGTGCGTTGAGCGGAAAAGCCCAGCTTCCGCGACGCTTCCTGCTGCAGGGTAGAGGTGGTGAACGGCGGCGGCGGGCTGCGCCGGGCCGGCTTCTTTTCCACCGCGGCAACGGTGAATGTCGCCGCCTGCACCGCCGCTCTGGCGGCCGTGGCGATCTGCTCGTTCGGCAGGTCGAAGCGTCCCAGCTTCTTGGACTCGTGCTTGACCAGGCGAGCCAGGAAGGGATCGCCGCCGGCCGTGACGTCGGCCTCGACCGACCAGTATTCCTGGGTCCTGAACGCCTCGATCTCGATCTCGCGATCGACGATTAACCGCAGGGCGACGGACTGCACCCGGCCGGCGGAGCGGGAGCCGGGCAGTTTTCGCCAAAGCACGGGCGAAAGCGTGAAGCCCACCAGATAGTCCAGCGCCCGGCGCGCCAGATAGGCGTCCACCAGTTCCATATCGATGGCGCGGGGATGCTTCATCGCCTCGGTTACGGCCGATTTGGTGATGGCGTTGAACACCACCCGCTCGACGGCCGCGCCCTTGACCGCCTTGCGGCGGTTGAGATCCTCCAGCACGTGCCAGCTGATCGCCTCGCCCTCGCGGTCGGGGTCGGTGGCCAGGATCAGGCGGTCTGCGCCCTTCAGCGCCGTGGCGATATCGGCCAGCCGCTTGGCCGATTTGCCATCGACCTCCCAGCTCATGGCGAAATCTTCGTCGGGCCGCACCGAGCCGTCCTTGGACGGCAGGTCCCTCACATGGCCATAGGACGCGAGCACCGTGTAGCCCGGCCCAAGATAGCGGTTGATGGTCTTGGCCTTGGCCGGACTTTCGACGACGACGACATTCATGCTGGGAATTGGCGACAGGCTTTTCAGGTTAAGCGCCGTCCAAAAAGGGGTGGCGCGAAGGCAAAGTGGGGGCGAGCCCCCGTATATGTCAACGTGCGGCCCGCCGATCGGTATCGCGAGACGCCGGAAACGGCGGCGGTCTAAAGCCGGATGGCGAGGCCGCCGGGAACCAGTTCGACCCTGCCGGCGACGGCCATTTCCATCAACGCGGCCAATACCTTCGACACCGGCGCGCCGGTCTCCCGCGCCAGTGTGTTGATGGCGGTGGGGGTGGGCGAAAGCAGGGATTCGAGGGTCGCCACCAGAGACGCATCTCCCATCTCGCCGACCATCTTGACGGCGCGACCGCTCTCGGTTGGGACGAAATCCGGCGCCCCGCGCTCGTCTTCCGCGAAGCCCGGAAGACTGTCCAGCACCCGCAGCACATCCTCGGCATCCTCGACCAGGGTGGCGCCCTGGCGAATCAGATCATTGGCGCCGCGCGATCGGGGATCCAGCGGTGAGCCGGGCACGGCGAACACCTCGCGCCCTTGTTCTCCCGCCAGGCGGGCGGTGGTCAGGGAGCCGGATCTGAGTTCCGCCTCGACCACGATCACACCACGCGACAGACCCGAGATGATCCGGTTGCGACGCGGAAAATCGGCGGCCTTGACCCCGGCGCCGATCGGCCGTTCCGAGACGATGCAACCCTTCTGGCGCAGCGCCTCGTGCAGGTCCGCGTTCTCCGGCGGATAGATATCGTCCACGCCGCCCGCCAGCACGGCCACCGTGCCGCCTTTCAGGCCGCCCTGATGCGCGGCGGTGTCTATGCCGCGGGCGAGGCCGGAGACCACCACCCAGCCGGCGTCGCCGAGCGCGGTCGCCAGGTCGCGGGCGAAACGCCGGCCCGCCGCCGAGGCTATCCTCGCCCCGACGATGGCGACCATTTTTCGGGCCAGCAGCGTCTCATCGCCAAGCACCCACAACACCGGCGGTGGTGGATCGAGGACCGCCAGGGGCACGGGAAACCCCGCATCGCATCCGACCAGCAGACGCGCGCCCAGCGCGGAGCCGGCGTCCAGTTCGGCCCTGGCCTCGTCGACGGTCTGAATTCGAAGGGCATGGCCGCGCCCGCCCCGCCGCGCCAGGTCGGGCAGCGCGCGCAACGCGGCTCCGGCCGATCCGAACTGTTCGATCAGGCGAACGAACGTGACCGGCCCGACCGAATCGGTCCTGGCCAACCGCAGCCAATCAAGCTGCTCCTCCCCCTCAAGGGTCTGGAGTTTCAAGCGCCGGCGGTCGCTTTGGATCTGCCGATCCGGGGTTCCTGGCCTTTCAGAAGCTGCCGGATGTTGGCCTCGTGCCTCAGGAAAATCAGCGCCGCCATGCCTAAGGACAGCCAGAGTCGGGCGGGTGTCGATTGATGCAGAACGACAAACCAGACCGGCGTCAGCAGAGCGGTGATCAAGGCGGCCAGCGAGGAAAAGCGAAACGCCAGCGCAATGGCGATCCAGGTGGCTCCGGCGGCCAGACCCACGGGCCAGGCGACGCCGAACAGCACACCGAAAAACGTCGCCACGCCCTTGCCACCCCTGAAACCCAGCCAGACCGGAAAGATGTGACCGACAAACGCCGCGCCCCCGGCGACCACGGCGGCCACGGGCGAAATCAGGGAGCCGGCGATCAGGGCCGCCGCCGCGCCCTTGCCGCCATCCCCCAGCAAGGTGATCAAGGCCAGGTCGCGCCGGCCGGTGCGAAGCACGTTGGTCGCGCCGATATTCCCCGAGCCGACTTTACGAATGTCTCCGGCGCCGCCGAGACGGGTGGCGATCAGCCCGAACGGTATCGAGCCGAGCAGATATCCCCCGCAGACGCAGGCCGCGAGCGCTAGCACCGGACTTTGCAAAAACATCATGGGTGCAACCTACGGCAACTCTCGACTTCCGCAATAGCCTTCCAACACGCCTGTCGGCGGCCTTTACGGTTCTCCGAACACCACCCGTCCGTCAACCAGGGTAATCAGCACCTGCCCCTGCAGGCGGCGGCCATCGAAGGTGGAGTTCTTCGACTTCGAGGTCAGCATCGCCGCGTCGATCAACCTGGGGGTGTCGATATTGGCCAGGATCAGATCCGCCGGCGCACCGACGCTCAGCCGTCCGGCGGCCAAGCCAATGGCTTTGGCGGGCGCCAAGGTGACGGTTTCGATCAGTCGGAGCAGCGGAATCCGTCCCTCATGATAGAGAGTCAAAAGCGCCGGCAACAGGGTTTCCAGGCCGATTGCGCCTGGCGAGGCCTCATCGAACGGCAGCCGCTTTTCCTCCGGCGGGGCCGGCGCGTGGGCCGAGACCACGATGTCGACCAGCCCCGAGGCCACCGCCTCAATCAGAGCCAGCCGGTCGTCCTCGCCCCGCAACGGCGGCGTCAATTTCCAGAAAGTGCGATAGTCGCCAATGTCGAGTTCATTGAACGTCAGGTGATTGATCGAAGCGGTGGCGATTACCGGCAGGCCCGCCGCCTTCGCCCGCGCCAGGCTGGCCAGGGGGGCGGCGGCGCTGATTTGATCGACCATCAGCCGGGCGCCGGTCAGCCCCGCCAGGGCGATATCGCGCTCCAGCATGATCGTCTCGGCCTCTACCGGCTCGGACGACAGCCCCATGCGTCCGGAAAACTCGCTTTCGGTGGCCGCGGCGCCGGCGGTCAGCCAGGGGTCGGCGGGGCGATGGGCCACCAGGACACCCAGGCCGCCGGCGTAGGCCAGAATCCGGCGCATCACCCGGGAATCGATGATCGGATGGTCGGCGTCGGTAATGAATACGCAGCCGGCCTCGCGCATCAAGCCGATTTCGGCCATCGCCTTGCCCTGGCAACCCTTGGTGGCGGCGCCGGCCGGATAGACATGCACCAGTTCGATGTCGCGGGCCCGCCGCAGGATGAAGTCGACCACGGCCGGGTCGTCGACGACCGGGTCGGTATCCGGCTGCACCACGATCGAGGTCACGCCGCCCGCCGCCGCGGCCCTGGCCGCCGATTTCAGCGTCTCCTTCGGCTCATTGCCTGGCTCGCCGGTCTTGACGCGCAGATCGATCAGGCCGGGGCAGAGCAGGGCGCCATCGGCGTCGATCACCCTGACGTCGGCCGGCAGACCGTCCAGATTGGCCCCGTGGCTGACCCGCGTGATCACGCCCTCGGCGACCAGGATCGCGCCCGGCCCATCATATCCCGAGGCCGGATCGACCATCCGGGCGTTCTGGAAAGCTATCAGGCCGGGCGCGAGGCTCATCGATTGTCCAGTCGCGCGGCCAGGGACGCCAGCACCGCCATGCGCACGGCCACGCCCATCTCCACCTGATCCTGGATCAGGCTGACCTTGAGGTCGTCGGCGACGTCCGAGTCGATCTCCACGCCGCGATTCATTGGGCCGGGATGCATCACACGGGCGCCGGGCGCCGCCAGCGCCAGCTTCTCGCGGTCCAGCCCCCACAGGCGGAAATATTCCCGCATCGACGGCACCAGCGCGCCTTGCATGCGCTCGAGCTGCAGGCGCAGCATCATCACCACGTCCGCTCCGGCGATCCCGAGCCTCATGTCATGAAACACCTTCACCCCCCACCGTTCCGCGTGGGCGGGAATCAAGGTCGGCGGTCCGACCACCCGCACATTGGCCCCGAGCATGGTCAGCAGGGCGATATTCGATCGCGCCACCCGGCTGTGAGCCACGTCGCCGCAGATCGCCACGGTCAACCCTCCGATGTGTCCAAAAGCCCTGCGCATGCTGAGCGAATCCAGCAGGGCCTGAGAGGGGTGTTCGTGCTGGCCGTCGCCGGCGTTGACCACGCTGCAGTCGACTTTCTGCGACAGCAGCGACGCCGCGCCCGAGGAAGCGTGGCGGATCACCAGGATGTCGGGCTGCATGGCGTTCAGGGTCACCGCCGTATCGATCAGGGTCTCGCCCTTGGAGATCGAGGAGGAGCGCGGGCTCATGTTCACAACGTCGGCGCCCAGGCGCTTGCCGGCCAGTTCGAACGAACTCTGGGTGCGCGTCGAAGCCTCGAAAAACAGATTGACCAGGGTGCGCCCCTTCAGAAGGTCGATCTTCTTGGTCTTCTGGCGATTGAGGTCGACGAACAGGTCCGCCAGGTCGAGGATCGCCGCCACCTCGACAGGATCAAGGTCGGTCACCGAAAGGAAATGGCGTTTCGGAAACGGCGCCGCCTTGGCGCGGATATTGTCGGAGGCGGGCGCTGTGGCGGTCATTAAAACCGTTGTCTAGGCGCGATCAGGGTTTTGGGGAAGACGCCCCCAGCGCGGGAAGCAATCTCATTCGGTCGAGCGCGCCCTGTAGGATCCAGGCAGCCGCCATCTTGTCCACCACCTCGGCGCGGCGCCCGCGCGTGGTGTCCGCTTCGCTGATCAGCACCCGGTT
>JANYFU010000503.1 GCA_025359665.1 Caulobacteraceae bacterium | reverse complement strand
GTTTGGTGAGATCGACGGTCAGGTCCAGCGCGCTGTGGGTCGTCTCAGCCCCCGAGCCTCGCGCCGTGTAGGCCCCACCCAGTTCGGCTATGGCGAAATAGGTTGGTGACTTGGCCTTGAACGCCGCGGAGATATTGCTGTTGGCCGCCAGCACCGCGCCGACATCGCCCGCCACCGGCGCGCCGGCCACGAAGGCCACCGACTGTGCGCTGGTGTTGGCCGCCGGGGCGGCTATCCCCATTGTGGCGCGGGTGACGTCCGTGGCGCTATCGATCACGCTCACCGAACCCGCCAAGGTCGTGGAGGCGTCCGAGGCCACGCGGGTGACCAGCGCTCCCGCGGGCGGCGTCGCGTCCGCCAGGGCGTGCACGGTCCCGGACTGGCTACTGCCGGTGGCGGTGGCGCTCGCCGAACTGCCCGCGCCCAGACCGCCGTGCGCAGTGGCGATTGCGTCGCCCTGGGTTCCGGCGACCGTCGTGGCGCTGGCCGTCGCGGCGCCGGCCTGACCGCCGACCAGGGCGGTTCCGGCCTTGCCGCCGGTGGCGGTGACGTTGACAGAGACGGCCGTCACGCCTGTGATCGTGTCAGCGGCGAGCGCGGCCCCGCCGGTTCCGGCCAGGACGCTCGCCTTGAGGCGGCCGGCCGAGCCCCCGGCTCCACCGATCGCGCTCAGGGTCGAGGAGATCGACGCGCCGTGGATGGCGTTCAGCGTGTCGTCGAAGATCAGCGACGATGTGGCCGCGCCCCCAGTCCCGCCGTTGCTTGTCCGGTTGGTCGAACCACCGGTTCCTCCCTGTGTGGCTTCGTCGAGCGTGAGGCCGCCGCCGTTGGACTGGCCGGAGACCACATTGATAAGGCTCGCCGCGCCGCCGACGCCCGCGAGTGCGTCGTCAATGCCGAAGCCGCCCTGGCCACCAGAAGCCGTGGCCACCGCCCCCACCGCGCCGGCGCCTTGAGAGCTCGCCGTCACCGTCGTCGCGGTCGCCAGACCGCCATCGCTGGCCATGAAGCCCGCGCCGACCGCGGAGCCGCCGGCTCCGCCCTGGGTGACGCTCGACGCGTTCACCGCATCGGCGCCGGTGGTGGTGGAGACTCCGGAGGCGCTCGCCGTGGCCGTGCCGGCCAGACCGCCGTTGGTGTTGGAGTCCGGCGCATTGCCGCCGGCGCCGCCGGTGGCGGCAGCCGCGGCCTTGACCGCGTGAGCCCCACTGATCGTTGCGGTGGCGACGGCGTTTCCGCCGACCCCGGTCGTGCCGCCTATATGCACATCGCCGCCAGCCCCGCCGCCGGCCGTAGCCGCCCCGTCGACGAGAACGCTCTGGTTGGCGACGGGATTGAGGGTGTCGTCTACCGTCAGGGAGGACGCGCCCGCCCCGCCCGCTCCGGCGACGCCACCGAACGACTGGCCGCCCGCGCCGCCCCGCGCCGTCTGGGCCAGGGTCGCCGCACCGCCCGCCGTGGTCGCCGAGACCCGGTTGGTCGCGGAACTGTCCGCGCCCGAGCCGGCCGTGGCGCCGCCGAAGCCCACGCCTCCGGCCCCGCCAGTCTGAGTGGCCTTCGCGGTCGCCGTACCCGCGCCGAGGCTAGTGGCCGTGGCCAGAACCGACGCCGCGCGGCCGGCGCTCGCCACCCCGCCGAGACCAGATGCGAAGCCGCCGCCGCCGCCGACAGCCGAAGCGTCGCTAGTGGCGCTCGCCCCAATGCTGGTGGCGGTGGAGGTCGCCGCCCCGCCCAGCGCCCCTGGGCCGCCGGCCGAATGCCCGCCGCCCGTTCCCCCGACGGCGCTCGATGCGGCCGCGGCGGACGCCAAGCTGACAACGTTGCTCGTGGCCGTGCCGGCCCCGCCGACGCCGGCCGCTCCGCCCAGCGCGCCGGCCCCGCCGCCAGCGCCACCGTTGGCGTTGGCCTGGGCAGTCGCGGATTGGGCGGCATTGACAATGGAACTGGCCGTGCCGCCGGCGCCGGCGCCACCGACGCCCGCGAGGCTCCCGCCGCCGGAGCCGCCGGAACCGGTCGCTGTCCCGCTGATGGTCGGCGCGCCCTTCATGTTCAGCGACGCCAGGCCGGCAGCGCCCGTGGCGCCGTTCGCGACCCCCGTGGTGACTGACCCGCCGCTTCCGCCGATGGCGGCGTCATTGCCGTGAATCGCGGCGCTGTGAGCGAGGGCCAGGGAGTCGTCGACCGTCAAAGTGGCCGTCGCCGCGCCAGCCGTTCCCGCCAGCCCCCCGTCGCTCTGGCCGCCGGAGCCGCCAAGCGCCGATTGTGACAAAGTCAGATCGCCGCCCACCGTCGTACCGGCGGCGGCGTTGCTGACCGTGCTGGCCGCGCCGGCCCCACCGTTGGCCCCGGCGACGCCACCGCCGCCGTTGCCGCCGGATTGCACCACGGCGGCCGATGACAAGCCGGCCGTACTGGCGGTCGCCACAGCGGTGGACTTTCCGGCCGCGCCGGCCTTGCCGGTCTGACCAACGCCCGATGCGCCGCCACCCGAGCCGCCGGCGGCCAGCGAACTGATCGCCACGGTTGCGCCGGAGCCCGTCAAGGTCGAGGTCCCCGCGGCCGCGGCGCCGCCAGCGCCCGTGGCCGCACCGCCAGAACCGCCGCTGGCCTGCAGGTTGGCGGTCAGCGCGCCCGCCGCGACCAGGGCCCCGGTCGCCGTGGCGACCCCGCCCGCCCCGCCAGTAGCGCCGCCGCCACCCGAACCGCCGAGTGCACTCTCCGAAACCCGCAGCGCTCCCACGGAGGTTATAGTACCCCCCGCCGTCGCCAGCCCACCGGCCGCGCCGGTCGCGCCGGTTCCCCCGCCACCCGCGCCACCCGTGGCATTCAGCGTCACCTGCAGGGTCGTACTGGTGGAGTCCTTGAGGGTGATGCGCGAACTACCCAACCCACCCACGCCGGCCACCGCGCCAGTAGCGCCACCACCCGCGCCGCCGACCGCGGCCTGGGATAGCGACAGCGCCCCACCATTGGTCGCGCCGGTTGCCGCGTTCAGAGCGGTCGACCCCGCGCCGGCCCCGCCATTGGCGCCGCCGACACCGGTTCCGCCAGCGCCACCGGCCTGGCTCACCGAGGCCTGAACGCCCACGCCCAAGGCGAGACTGGTGGCCTTACTGGTCACGGACGATACGCCACCAGCGCCCGCGACGGCGCCCGCGCCGAACGCCGCGCCACCACCACCACCCCGCCCTTGACCGATCGCCTGGGTCGCGCCCCCGGCGTTAAGCGCCGTGGCATGCGCACCCGCCGAGCCGCCGGCCCCACCAGCGCCACCGATCGCGGGCAATGACCCCGCGCCACCCGCGCCACCATTGCCGCCAGTGGAAATGGCCGATGCGAACGTCGCCAGGGTCGTGCCAAGGCTGACCGTCGAGGTCGCCTTGGTCAGGCCACCGGCCCCACCCGCGCCACCGGCCCCGCCAGGCCCCCCGGCGCCGCCGGCCCCGCCCGTCGCGCCGACAAAGGTGACGGCCAGGCGGGGATCGGTCGGAGCGCTGAACGAGAAGGTGACGGGAGGCGCGACGCCGCCAGCCCCGCCCGCTTCCGCCGGTGCGACACCGTTGGCTCCGTTAAGACCGGGAGAACCGCTGATAAAGACGTCCATGGATGGAGTTTCCTCTCGAGGTGTTGAGTGGCGCGCATGCGGCGCCGCATCGCGAACGCGACTATTCTTTCGACGGGGTTGCTATTGTTGGAAGCGGGCCGCCAGGCTCGAGGCGTCTATGACGTTCAGCGTCTCAAAGGTTCAATCGGAGACGAACCGGTAGCCAACGCCGCTTTCGGTGACCAGATAGCGGGGCGCAGCCGGGTCGGGTTCGAGCTTCTGGCGTAGATGGCCGACGAATACGCGCAGATATTGAACATCGTCGGCGTTGGCCGGTCCCCAGATGGCGGTCAGCAGCTGACGGTGCATCACCACCCGTCCGCCAGCCTCGGCCAGCCTGGCGAGCAGATCATATTCCCTGGGCGACAGCCGGACCGGTTCGCCCGCCCGGGTCACCAGGCGCTTGATCAGGTCTATCTCGATGTCGCCGGCGCGAATCACGGCCGGCGTGCCTTTCTGGTTCAGCCTTTGGCGCAGGGCGGCGCGAAGCCGGGCCAGCAGCTCGCCGACGTGGAACGGCTTTTCCACATAGTCGACCGCGCCCAGGTCCAGCGCCTCGATCTTCTCGAGTTCGCGGTCGCGGGCCGAGAGAATCAGGATCGGCCCATCATAGAAAGCCCGGGCGCGTTCCAGGGCCGTCTTGCCGTCCATATCTGGCAAGCCGAGATCGAGGATCACCGCGTCGGGTGGGCGGTTGGCGATCGCCGCCAGCCCCGCCGCGCCGGTGTCGGCTCGCGCGGGCTCATAGCCGGCCGCGTCGAGCGCCGGTCCCAGGAAGCGGTGGATCTGCGGATCGTCATCGACCACCAGGATACGCGGTTTGTGAGCGCTCACGCCGGAGCGCCGCCGGGCGGCGGGGCCAGCGCGCCCGGGGTCTTCGGCAGGCTGACCAGGATCCGGGTCCCCCGCCCGTCAAGCAGCGGACTGGCGGCGGCGATGCGGCCACCCATGGCCTCGATGAACCCCTTGGCGATCGAAAGGCCAAGGCCGGCGCCCTTGTTGCGGTCGTTGGGCGCGCGGTCGGAGGGCTCCTCCAGCCGACGGAACTTCTCGAAAATGCGCTCGATGTCGACCTTGGGGATGCCGGGTCCCTCGTCCTCGATGGAAATCAGCACGCTGCCGCGATCCTCATAGGCCGCCACCTCGATCAGGGAGCCGTCGGGACTATAGGCGATCGCATTCTCCAGGATGTTGACAATCGCCTGTTCCAGCAAGCCAGGGTCGACCTGCACCACGGCCAGG
>JANYFU010000450.1 GCA_025359665.1 Caulobacteraceae bacterium | reverse complement strand
ACCTGAATTTTGGAGCGGGCGAAGAGATTCGAACTCTCGACCCCAACCTTGGCAAGGTTGTGCTCTACCACTGAGCTACGCCCGCACTCCGCCGGGCCGCGACGCGCCCCGAAATTCAGAGCGGGGCTTATCGCAGAGGCGCCCGGCCTTGGCAAGGGCGTGACGGCGGCCCTTCAGGCGTCGCGTTTGGCCGTCGCCGCCATCCAGTCGGCCGAGCGCATTTCCTTCAGGCGCGAGGCGGTGCGCTCGAACTCGAACGACAGGTCCCCGGCCGGATAGAGGCTGTCCGGCTCTCCCGCCGCCAGCACCACCAACCTAGCGCGGGCCTCATAGAGAGTGTCCACCAGCATCGCCAGTCGCCGCGCCTCGTTGCGCCGCTCCGGCCCCAGCCTGGGGACTTGTTCGAGGAACACCGTGTGGAACCGCGCCGCGATGGCCAGATAGTCGGCCGGCCCCAGGGCATGCACGCACAGGCTGGCGAAATGGCCGCGCAGCAAGCCTCCGGCCGCTCGGGGCCAATGCTCGTCGCGGCCCAACACGTGCAAGGTGGCGCCGGTCTCGGCCTCGCCGCCCAGCAGGTCGCGCCACAGATTGTCGAAGGTGCGCTCGTGATCCGGGTCGATCGGCGAGAACCAGGTTCCCGCCGCGCGCAGCCGCTCGGTGCGATAGTCGCGCTCTCCGGCCACGCTGACCACCTCCATCCGCGCCTTCAGCATGGCGATGAACGGCAGGAACAGCTGGCGGTTGATGCCGTTGCGGTAGAGATCGTCCGGCGGCCGGTTGCTGGTGGAGACCAGGGTCACGCCCCGCGCGAACAGGGCCTCGAACAGCCGGCCCAGGATCATGGCGTCGGCGATGTCGGTCACCTGAAGTTCGTCGAAACACAACAACCGCGCCTCGGCGGCCAGGGTGTCGGCCACCGGCGGGATCGGATCCTCGCCCTTGGTCTGGCCGAACTTGGCGCGCCGGGTCGCCACGTCGCCGTTGCGCCAGGCATTCACCAGGCTGTGAACCCGGGTCATGAAGTCCAGGAAGTGGATCCGCTGTTTCGGCTGGAAAGGCGCGTGGTCGAAGAACAGGTCCATGATCATCGACTTGCCCCGCCCCACCGGGCCCCAGATATAGACGCCGCGCGCGCCCTGGGCCTTGCGGAACAGGCCGGCGGGCCTGATCGCCGCCAGCTCCGCCTCCACCCGCGTCAGCACCGCCAGAACGGCGTCCTGGGCCGCGTCGGCCACGATGGTCCCAGCCGCGATACGTTGGTCATAGGCGGCGCGCAGCGTCCCGGTCATCACCGCCCGATAGCTTGGGTGGGGCCGTGGGTCCAGGCGTTCGGCAAGGATGGCCCTCGGCTCTTGCCGCGCGCCCCGCCGTGGTCTCATGTTGCCGCGACGGCTGGCGAATCCCGTTATCGACCGGCCGTCAGTCGCTGGAGTGTCCCGCCATGATCGTTCCCGCCGAAGGGGATTTCCGTCTTCCGACCGAGGCCGACACCGCCCACTTGGGCGCGGCGCTGGCCAAGGCCCTGGAAAAGGGTGAGGCGATCTGCCTGTCCGGTCCGCTCGGCGCCGGCAAGTCGGTCATGGCCCGGGGCCTGATCCGCGCCTTGTCGCCGGACGACGGCGATGTGCCGAGCCCGACCTTCACCCTGGTTCAGTTCTATCCGGGGCCGGCGTTCCCGATCGCCCACTTCGATCTTTACCGCATCACCTCCGCCGACGAGGCCTATGAGATCGGCCTCGATGAGGCGCTGCGCGACGGCGCGGCGGTGATCGAATGGGCTGAGCGCCTGGGCCATCATCTGCCGCCGAACCGGCTCGACATCGATATCGAGGTCGATGGCGAGGCCCGCCGCGTCCGCCTCACCGCCCATGGGGCCTGGGAGGAGCGCGCGATTGACCTCTGAACGCGAGGCCGCGCGGCTCGCTTTTCTGAAGACCGCCGGTCTGGCGAACGCCTGCCGTCAGCCCTTGGCCGGCGACGCCTCCACCCGCGCCTATGAGCGGCTGTTTCCGGTGTCCGGCCCAAGCCTGATCTTCATGGACCAGCCGCCGGCCCTGGAGACGCTGCCTTGTCCGCCGCTGGCTACCGAGGCCGAACGCATGACGCTCGGCTACAATGCCTTGGCCCGCCTTGCGGCCGGGCGGGTGGAAGCCTTCGTGGCCTGCTCCGCCTATTTGCGCGGCCTGGGTCTCTCCGCACCCCACATCATGGCCGCCGACCCAGTCGCCGGCTTCGCGGTGCTGGAGGATCTTGGCGACGACCTCTACGCCAATCTGATCGCGGCCGGCGTCGATGAGACACCGCTCTATGACAGCGCGACGGATGTCCTGCTGCGCCTCCACGCCGAGCAACCGCCGACGGTGTTGGAGGGTGACGGCTCGTCCTGGCCGCTGCTTACCTACGACGCCCTGGCCCTGCGCACGGCCGGCGATATCCTGGTCGAGTGGTTGCCCCGGTTCGATCCGCGGCTGTCGTTCTCCTACGCGGCGATAGAGGAATGGCGGGCTCTGGTCGGTGACATCGCCGCCCGGGGAGAGGCGGGCGCGACGGTGTTCTGTCATCGCGACTTTCATGCCGAGAATCTGCTATGGCTGCCATCGCGCGCGGGGGCGGCGCGGACCGGGCTGCTGGATTTCCAGGACGCCTTGCGGGCGCACCCGGCCTGGGACCTATCGATGCTGCTGCATGACGCCAGACGGGATGTGTCGCCCGAGCGCGAGGAGGCCGCGCTGGCCCGCTATCTGGCCACGCGTCCCGACCTTGACCCCCACGCGTTCCGGGCCGATTTCCATGCCCTGGGCGCGCTGAACATCGTCCGCATCCTCGGCATCTTCGCCCGGCTGGTGGCGCGCGACAACAAGCCCCGCTACCGGGCCTTCATGCCTCGGTTGTGGCGCTATCTCGATCGCTGCCTGCGCGATCCTGCTCCACCCGGCCTGAAGGCTTGGCTTGACGCCCACGTCCCGGTCGAGGCCCGTTCTTGATTCGCCCCGCCACCGCCATGGTCCTGGCCGCCGGCCTCGGCACCCGCCTGCGGCCCCTGACCCTGGACCGGCCCAAGGCCCTGGTCACGGTCGGCGGACGACCGCTGATCGATCACATGCTCGACCGCCTCGTAGCGGCGGGCGTGCGCCGGGTGGTGGTCAATATCCACGCCTTCGCCGATCAGATGGAAAGTCATCTCGCTCGCCGGACCGACCTGGAGGTGGTGGTCTCCGACGAGCGCGGCGGGCTGTTGGAAACAGCCGGAGGGCTGAAGGCGGCGCGACCCCTGCTGGGCGATGAGCCCATATTGGTGACCAATATCGATTCGGTGTGGACCGAACGCGACGAGCCGGTTCTGGATCGACTGATCGGCGCCTGGGATCCGGGGCGAATGGACGACTTGCTGATGCTGGTCCCGACCGAGAACAGCTCCGGCTTCGACGGGCCCGGCGATTTCTTTCGCGCCGAGGACGGGCGACTGACCCATCGGGGCGACGCGCCCACCGCCCCCCTGGCCTATATGGGCGTCCATATGATGAAGCCAGCGATCATCGACCCCTGGCCCGACCAACCCCACGGCATACTGGGCCACTGGAAGGCGATGTGCGGGCCGGCCCGCCTGCACGGCGCGGTCATGGATGGCTTCTGGATGCATGTGGGCGACCCCGCCGCGCGGGAGGCGGCCGAGGCCCGGCTGGCCGTCCGGGCGTGACCGGCTTCCTGGACGCCCCATCGCCGCGCTGGTTCAATATCCCGGCGCACCGCCCCTTTCTGGAGGACCTGGCGAGGGGAATCTGGCGAACGCTGTCGCCGCTTGGCCCCGAGGCGCTGGCCGAGGCGGTGGTGCTGATCCCCACCCGGCGCGCGGCGCGTTCCCTGGCCGAGGCGTTCCTGAAAGTCTCGGGGACCGCCGCCGTGATCCTGCCCCAGGTCCGCGCCCTGGGCGACCTCGACGAGGGCGAGTCGCCCTTCGAGCCCGGCGACCTGGCGTTGGACCTCCCGCCGGCCATTTCCCCGAGCCGGCGGCGCTTCGAACTGGCCGGGCTGGTGGCCCAGAACCAGGATCTGCTGGAGCGGCGGCTGGACGCTGGCTCGGCGCTCGATCTGGCCGACGCCCTGGCCGCCTTCCTCGACGCCCGCCAGATCGAGGAACGGGAAGACGGCGACGCCATCGCCACCCTGGTCGAAGGCGAACTGGCCCGTCACTGGCAGGTCTCCGCCCAATTCCTGGGCCTGGCCACCGACGCCTGGCCGCGGCGCCTGGCCGAGCTTGGCATGATGGACGTGGCCGCCCGCCGCGTTGCCCTGACCCGGCGCCTGGCCGAGCGCTGGCGGGATCGGCCGCCCGCCGACGTGATGATCGCCGCCGGTTCCACGGGGTCGGCCCCGTCGTCGGCCGACCTGCTGGCGGCCATCGCCGCGGCGCCTCGGGGCTGTGTCGTCCTGCCGGGCCTCGACGCCGATCTTGCCGACTCGGCCTGGGCGGAAGTCGGCGAACAGCATCCGCAGGGGACCATGAAGCGCCTGCTCGAACGGGCCGGGCTTGGACGGGGCGATGTCAGGGACTGGGATCCGGAGCACAGGATCGACGCCGCCGGCCGCTGGCGGCGGCGGCTGATCAACGAGGCCTTGCGGCCACCCGAGTCGACCGCCGACTGGCTGGATCAGATCGACGCCTTGCGGGCCGAGGCGGGAGCGGGCGCGCCCGACCCGATCGTCCAGGGTCTGGCCGGGCTCACCGTCCTGACCGCTCGCGCCGAGGAGGAAGCCGCCACCTTTGCCGCCCTGCTGTTGCGCGAGGTCCTGGAGACACCCGACAAGACCGCCACCCTGATCACGCCCGACGATGGTCTGGCCCGCCGGGTCAGCGCCCGCCTGACCCGCTGGGGCGTCACCGCCGACTCCTCGGCCGGCCAGCCGCTGTCGGGCGCCCCAGCGGCGATTCTTGCCGGCCTGCTGGCCCGGGCGGTGGTCGATCCTGTCGATCCGGTGAACCTGCTGGCGATCGTCAAACACCCGCTGGTTCGCCTGGGTCGGCGCCAGGAAGATCTGGAATTCGCCCGCGCCGCCCTCGAACGCTACGGCCTGCGGGGACCCCGACCGGATGGATGGGACATTCTGGCCGGGCGCCTGTCCGAAGCCCCGCGGGCGGCTCTCGCTCTGGTTGCGCCTCTGCGCACTGTCATCGAGGGCGTGGCCGCGCCCTTTGCGGGGGACGAGGCCCAGCCCGCCGAGGCGGCCCGCGCCATCGCCGTGGCGCTTGAAGTCCTGGCCACTGGTCCCGAGCCCGCCGATCCCTGGGCCGGACAGGCCGGCGAGGCCCTCGGCCGGGTTCTGACCGGCCTGATCAACGACAGCGCAGCCCTGCCACTGATCAGCGCGCGGGGCTTCGTCGATCTGCTCGACGGCCTTATGGAACGCGAACGAGTCCGGCCCGGCGGCGCCAGCCACCCTCGCCTGCGGATATTGGGGGTCCTGGAGGCGCGGATGCTGCGCGCCGACCGCCTGATCCTGG
>JANYFU010000437.1 GCA_025359665.1 Caulobacteraceae bacterium | reverse complement strand
GCGGTGATCATGAAGCCCTATGTGTCCGAGGCCAACCACTGGATGATCGACAAGCACGGCATCTTCCAGGGCTATTATTTCTTCCACCACATCGGCCTGGACCGCGACATGCGCGAACAGTTCCGCGGCCACCCGCATTTCGAATACTGCGCCCAGTTCTGTCATCTTTATGACCAGAACAGCTTCGAGCCGACCTATGACACCATGCCGCTAGAGGCCTTCGAGCCGATGCTGCGCCGGGTCGTGGCTAAGCCGATCAATTCGATCTACCGGCGCGTCGCCGCCTGAATCGTCGCGAATTTCGACCGGCGTGTCGTTAGACCCAGGGTTTGAAGTGCTTCGAAAGCTTCAGCCCCTGGCGCTGATAATGTGATCCACCGTCGCCATACAGCCGGGCCGGCCTCTGGGTGAGCGGTTCGAACACCAGCCTGGCCACGGTCTGACCGTCCTCGAGCAGGAACGGGGTTTCGCGGCTGCGCACCTCCAGAACCCCGCGCGACCCTTCGCCGCCCGCCTCGGCGACGCCGAAGCCCGGGTCGAAGAAGCCGGCGTAGTGGACACGAAATTCGCCTACGGCCGGATCGATGGGGATCATCTCGGCGGCCTGGGAGACGGGAATCTCGATCGCCGCCTTGGAGGCCAGGATGTAGAATTCTCCAGGGTCGAGCACCAGTTCACCCCGGCGCGGCTCAAGCGGCTCCCAGAAATCCCGGGGATCGAGGCTGGACTCCAGGTCCATGTCGATCACCCCGGCATGGCGCCGAGCTCGAAAACCCGCCGTGGCGCCAGTCAGATCGACGCCAACATCGGTTGCGGCCAGAACTGCCGGCGCGCCCCGCTTCAACCTCAGCTGATTGAGCCGGGTCCCCGCGCGCGCCAGCACCGAGAAGGTCTGGGGCGCGATCTCCAGGAACATCGGGCCCCGATAACCGGGCTCGACGTTATCGAACGCCGGCTGGCCGTCGGTGAGCAATCGCACGAAAAGGTCGACCCGACCGGTGGAGCTTTTGGGGTTGGCCCTGGCGCCGATATCGGGCGGCAGGCGCAGTGCTTCCTGAATCTCGGCGATATAGACGCAGCCCCGCTCCAGAACCGCGCCGACGGTAAGGTCGAGCTCATGCATCGACACGTCGGTGATTCTGTCGCCCACCGAGGCCCCAGGGCGAGGCAGAAACGAAGCGCGCACCCGCCAGGCCCGCCGCCCCAACCTGAGATCCAGGCTCGCCGGCTGCACCTGGTCGGTTCCGACGCCACCAGGCGCATGGATGGCGCCGCGCGCGATCAGGTCATCGAGGGACTGACAGGGAAGGATGCCGGCGGGGTCGATCATGGGCCGGCGACACTCAGGGATGGGCGAGCTTAAGGCAAGAGACCAGCACGAGGATCAGGGCGTGGGCTTGACCGGGACCCGGCTGGCGCCTCTATTGCCGGCCCTTTTTGGAGCGTCCGATGGCTGAAGATCCGAACAGCTGGGAAACCGCCACGCGGCTGATTCGCGGCGGACTGGCCCGGTCACCCCACGGCGAAACGTCCGAGCCGATCTACCTGACTCAGAGTTTCGTCTACGACACCGCCGAAAGCGCCGACGCGCGCTTCGCGGGAACGGAGCCTGGCTATGTCTACGCCCGCTATGGCAATCCGACCGTCAAGATGTTCGAGGATCGCCTGGCGCTGCTCGAAGGCGCGCAGGCCTGCCGCGCGACCGCGTCTGGCATGGCGGCCGTACACATGGCGATCAGCGGCTTGGTGCGGGCCGGCGACCACATCGTTTCCAGTAAGGCGCTGTTCGGCTCCTGCCGGTGGATATTGAACACCTGGGCGCCGCGCTTCGGCGTCGAGACCACGCTGGTCGACGGGCCGGACCTGGCGGCCTGGCGCGGCGCGGTGCGACCCAACACCAAGCTGTTCTTCATGGAGACCCCGGCCAATCCGCTGCTGGAGATCAGCGACATCGCCGGCGTGTGCGCCATCGCCCGGGAGATCGGGGCCAGCGTGGTGGTGGACAATGTGTTCGCGACCCCGATTTTCCAGTCACCGCTGAAGCTAGGCGCCGATATCGTGGTCTATTCGGCCACCAAGCACATCGACGGCCAAGGCCGGGTGCTGGGCGGCGCGATCCTGGGCGACAGCGTGCTGATGGAGGAGGCCTATAAGGATCTGGCGCGCCACACGGGCCCTGCCCTGTCGCCGTTCAACGCCTGGGTGTTGCTCAAGGGGCTTGAGACGCTGGATCTGCGCGTGCGGCGCCAGACCGAAACGGCGGCGGTTCTGGCCGATCTGATCGCCGACCATGCCAAGGTGGTCTCCTGCCGCTATCCCGGCCGGCCCGATCATCCGCAGTTCGAGGTGGCGGCCCGACAGATGAACGGCGGCGGCAACGAGATGGGCGGCAGCAGCCTGATCGCCTTCGACCTGGGCTCGCGGGAGGCGGCCTTCCGCTTCCTCAACCATCTGCAACTGGTCGATATCTCCAACAACCTCGGCGACGCCAAATCCATGGCTACCCATCCGCCCACCACCACCCATCGATCGATGACCGAGGAACAGCGCCTCGAGATCGGCTTGACCAGCGGCTGGGTGCGACTGTCGGTGGGCCTGGAGGGTGCGCGGGATCTGGCCCGCGACCTCGAACGCGCGCTGGACGCGGCGTGATGACCTTCAGGCGAACCGAGGAGGCCTATTCGGCCACGACGCGCGACGTTCGGGTGATGGTGTCGCCGCGCTTTCTGCCCGAACAGTCCGATCCGGAAAGAGGACGGTTCTTCTGGGCCTATTCGGTGCGGATCGAAAACCTGGGCAAGGCGACCGTCCAGTTGATTTCGCGCCACTGGGTGATCACCGACGCCCGCAATCATGTCGAGGAAGTCCGGGGGCCGGGGGTGGTCGGCGAACAACCGGTTCTGAAGCCGGGCGAGAGCTTTGAATATACGTCGGGCTGTCCGCTGCCGACGCCTTCGGGCGGCATGGAGGGCAGCTACCAGATGCTGACCACCGACGGCGAGACCTTCGACGCCGCCGTCCCGGCCTTCTCCTTGCACCTGCCCACCGCGACTCGCACCCTGAACTGAGCGCGATGCGCTTTAGTCGCTAGGCGGCCGCCTTCAGCCGCGCCAGATCGGCTCCGGCCGCCAGGCCGAGGGCGGCGAACATCGCCAAGCGGTCGGGTCCGGATTTTTCCGGATAGAGATGGGCGTTGGCCTTGCGGCCGCGGGCCATGGCGGCAAGCACCTTGGCCAGGGTGGCCGGCTTGCCCAGCCAGGCGCGCGGCGGCTCAAGCATGTGGAAGGCCCGCATGGCGGCGCGGAACAGCTCCGGGTCCTGTCGCACCGCTATGGCAACCCCGTCCTCGATGAAGCGCCGCATCAGCCGCGCCCGCCAGGGCGGTTGATAGTCAGGGTCGAGGCCATTGGCCGCCCGCCGCCCCGCCGCCCGATCCTGGCCGCGCATGTCATCATAGAACGGCTCCAGCACCTCGCGCGTCCTAGCGCTGTAGGCCTGTGCCCTGGCGACGGGGTCGGCGCTCTCGGCGAGAACGTCGCGCAAGGCATGCGCCTCAATGGCCGCGAAGGAACAGCCTCGGCCGTAAAGGGGGTTGGTCCGCACCAGGCTGTCGCCGACGCAGAACACATTAAGCGCGACGGGTTTCCCCTCGGGGGCCATTTCCCGCCAGCGGCTTTTCAGGTCGCCCATGGCGTAGACCTTGCTGACCGGCAGGGCGCGGGCGGGGTCGGTCCACGGCGCCACGCCCGGCAGGCTGGCGCAGATCCGACCGAAGATATCGGGGCGAACGATGGCCACACGAAGCTCTCCCTCGACCTCGGGAACGGCCATGGTCAGGGAGAAGGTGCCGTTGTCTGCCGGAAACACCCCAAACTTCAGATAGCCCAGGTCCCCGTTTGGCGCGTGCGGCCCGCGCGGCGGCTCATCCTGGCCGGCGAGCAGTTCATAGAACCGGGTGTAGTACAGAATCTCGCAGTCCTGCTGGGTTTCAGGCGCCGTCGCGCCGGCTTCCGCCAGCCAGTCGGCCATCGGAGAACCCCGACCGCCGGCGTCGATCACCAGATCGCCGAAGACCGTCTCGCCGTCCTGAAGCTGGAAACCCCTGACCGTCAGCACCCCGGCGGCCTCGCGGTCGCTGACCAGTCCCGAGACGAAGACGCCCGAGCGGATCGTCACATTGGGCGAGGCCTCGACATGGCGGCGGATGACCATCTCCAACGTGGTGCGCCGGCTGATGATGATCGCCATCTCCTCGTCCTCGGGGATGGCCACGTACTTGGCCTTTACCGAGGGCGGCAGGCCGTCCGCGAACGCCAGTTCGCGCGCGCCGGCCTCGCGCAGGGCCGCCAGCAGGGCCGGATGTTCGGTGGCGATCAGCTTGCGCAACCGCGCCAGGAACGCATGGCTATGGCGCAACTGGGTCGCGCCACGCCGGCGCCAGCCGTCGAACACCGCCTCGGCGTCGCCCTCCGGCGGTGGCGTGTCGCGCTCAAGCAGGGTGATTGACCGTCCGGTCGGCGCCAGGGCCAGGGCCGTGCACAGCCCGGCGATACCCGCGCCCAGCACCACCACGGATTCCAACTTCGTCTCTGGCATACCGCGCTCCGAAGCGATTGAATGAACCCGATCAAACACCCCCCTTCCCGAGGGAAGGCAAGGAGAACCCATGGCTGAGATCACCACCAGGCGGATCGAGGCCAACGGCCTGACGTTCCTGGCCGATGAGGCGGGAGAAGGCGAGGACGTCGCCCTGCTGCTGCATGGATTCCCCGAAAGCCGGTTCTCCTGGCGCCATCAGATACCTTTGCTCGCGGACCTGGGCTGGCGTGTGATCGCTCCCGACCTGCGCGGCTACGGCGGGTCGAGCCGGCCGGCTCAAAAGGCGGACTACGCGATCGATCACCTGATGGAGGACGTGGCCGCCCTATTCGAGGGGGCGGGCGCGCGACGGAGGCTGCTGATCGGCCACGACTGGGGGGCGGCGATCGCCTGGGCGTTCGCCCTGGACAAGCGCCTGCCGCTGGATGGACTGGTGATCATGAACGTGCCCCACCCTGCCGTGCTGGCCCGGGTCATGCGCGCCTCGTGGCGACAGCCGCTGCGATCCTGGTATATGGGCTTCTTCCAGATTCCGGGTCTGCCCGAGGCGGCGATGACCGCCAATGGGGCCAAAGCCATCGGCTCAGCCTTCTCCGGCATGGCCGTGGACAAATCACGGTTTCCTCCCGAGGTTACCGATGTCTACCGCAAGAACGCGCTTATCCCCGGGGCCATGACCGCGATGATCAACTACTACCGCGCCAACACCGGCATGCTCGGCCGCTGGGGCGAGACACCGCCGGTGATCGATGTTCCGACGCTGATGATCTGGGGCGAGGCCGACACCGCGCTCGGCATCGAGAACACGCAAGGCTATGGCCCCTATGTCAGCGACTTCGCCCTGCACCGCCTGCCGGCCGTTTCACACTGGGTGCAACAGGAGGCGCCCGAGCGGGTGAACGAGATCCTGGCCGACTGGATCGCCGCCCGGCTGGCCGCATGACACCGCGCCGTCAAGATGGTCGTTTCCTTCGTCCGCGCTTCGGACTATGCCGCCGCCGATGAACGTCTCATCGGCGGCCGAGGCCGCGTCCCCCTTGAGCCCGAACGCCGCGCGACGTCGCTTCGCGGGCCTGGCCCTAGGCTCCATGGGCGTGGTGTTCGGCGATATCGGCACCAGCCCGATCTATGGCTTCCAGGGCGCGGTGACCGCCGCCGCCCACGGCCACGTGGGGCAGGCGGAAATCTATGGCATTACCTCCCTGATCGTGTGGGCGCTGCTGATCGTGGTGACGATAAAATATGTCATCTTCATCATGCGCGCCGACAATCACGGGGAAGGCGGCATCCTGTCGCTGATGGCCCTCGCTCAGAATGCGGTCGGAGGGCGGACCCGTGTCGTTCTGACCCTCGGCGTCATCGGCGCGGCGCTGTTCTACGGCGACGCCATCATCACACCCGCCGTCTCGGTGCTGTCGGCCATCGAAGGCCTGGAAACCGTCCCTAGCCTGGCTAAGGCCATCACGCCTTCGGTGGAAATCGGCGGCGCCCTGGTGCTGCTGATAGGCCTGTTTCTCGCCCAATCACGGGGCACGGCCAAGGTCGCCGCTTGGTTCGGGCCGATATGCCTGCTGTGGTTCGTCTCGATCGCCGGCCTCGGTCTGCTGCACCTTCCCAAGGAGCCCGGAATCCTCCTGGCTTTCCTGCCCACCTACGGCCTGACCTTCCTTGCCGGCCATGGGTTGATCGGCGTCCTGGTCCTGGGGGCGGTTTCGCTGACGATTACCGGCGCCGAAGCTCTATATGCCGATATGGGCCACTTTGGCGCCTCGCCCATCCGCGGCGCCTGGATGTTCGTGGTCTGCCCCGCTCTGTTGCTCAACTATCTTGGCCAGGGCGCCTTCGCCCTGCATTTCCTGGCCTCGCCAGCCGGTCACGGCGCCGATCTGTCCGGTCAGAACTGGTTCTTCCTGATGGTTCCCGAAGCGCTGCGCATTCCCATGGTGCTACTGGCGACCGCGGCCACCATCATCGCCAGCCAGGCAGTGATCAGCGGCGCCTATTCGATGTCGAACTCCGCCATGCAGATGGGACTGTTGCCCCGGCTTGAGGTGCGTCGGACATCGGCCACCGAAGCGGGACAAATCTATGTGCCCACGGTCAACATGCTGCTGATGATCGGCGTCATCCTGCTGGTGGCGATCTTCAAGAACAGCGTCGCCTTGCAGGACGCCTATGGCCTGGCGGTGACCGGCACCATGTCGGTCACCACGGCCCTAACCGCCATCGTGGTGAGAAAACTCTGGAAGTGGAGCCTGCTCAAGACCGCCTTGGTGGTGGCCCCGTTGCTGACCGTCGATCTGGCGTTTTACGGGGCCAACATGCTCAAGCTGTTCACGGGGGGCTGGGTGCCCCTGGCCCTGGCGGGCGCGGTGGCGATGGTCATCGTGACCTGGATGCGCGGCAGTCGGATAGTCGCCGCGAAATCCCGCCGCGACCGCATACCAATGGCTGACTTCCTGGCCTCGATCGCGCGCCGGCCTCGCCATCAGGTTTCCGGGACGGCGGTCTATCTATCGTCCCACCCCGAGCTGACGCCCAGCGCCCTGCTTCACAACCTCAAGCACAACGGTGTCCTGCACAAGACCAACGCCATCGTCGCGGTGGAGACCACCGGCGAACCGCGCGTGTCACCCGACGAACGGGCGAGCGTGCATATTCTGAACGAGTCCTTCCTGACCATCAGCCTGCGGTTCGGCTTCATGGAGACGCCGGACGTGCCGGCGGCGATCGCGCGGCTGAAAGTCGACGGCGTGTCGTTCAATCCGGCCGACACCTCCTATTTCCTCGGTCGCCGGTCGGTACTGCCGACCCATGACCACGGCGTGCGTCGCCTGCAGGATCTGCTGTTCATCACTCTGAACCGCAATTCCGCCGACCCAAGTCAGGTTTTCGCCATCCCGCCGGGCCGGGTGGTCGAAATGGGCGTGCAGGTCACGGTGTAGCGCGGCGCGCCACCCGCCAGAGCTGAGCGAAACCCCGGTCGGCGACCAGTGTGAGTTCCGGCGGCGGTCGGAATGGCCCGGACCAGTCGGGCATATCGGCGTTCAGCACCAGGACGTAGTCGAAGCGGCCGCGCCAACCGGCGACATAGGAGGGATCGCCTGGACGCGGCGACCTCGATAGAGCAGCGACGGAGGCCAGATCGCCGCCGTTATGCTCGACCACGCCATCCCAGGAACCGAGCACCCTGAGCGGCTGAAGGCCCCTGGCGGAGAAGAGATTGGGCACAAAGGCCCTCCGCAAGGGCACGGCCATCGTATCCATGTGTCGAAAGGTGGGATCGCCCACAAGGAACATATAGCGCCCCGCCGGCGCCTGCGACCTAACCTTCAGAGTGGGTTTATGCTGCATTGGCAGGATTGTGGCCCCAGCGGGCACGTTCGCCAGAACATCCCTGACGGCCTTCGTCTCATCCTTCATATTCCCCCAATTCCATCCCACCCAGGCGGTCTGCAGTCCGACCACGCTCAGCGCCACACACCCCACCAGCAAGCCAAAGCGCCTTGGAACATCGGGCCGGAACTGAACCGCCGCCATCACGCAGCAGAGGGCCATGATCGGAAACCGGCGATCCACCCAGCTGGCGCCGGCCAGGCGGCCCGGCGCTAAGACGGCCAGAGCGGCCATGCCTGCGAACGCCACCATCAAGCCGCCATGGGCGGTCAAGGCGCGTCGGCGATTCAACCAGATCAGGAAGCCGGCGAGAGCCAGGACGATGGTGATTTCCTGGAAGACATTGTAACTGGCGAGAGGCGACAGCAGCGTGGCCAGCTTGTCCGTCGCGGCGCTGAACAGGATTGCTCCGATATTGGCGCCAAGACTGATCGGCGTCGGAGGCTGGGCGCCGGGCAGGGCTTGGCTTGGACCTGCCAAAATCGCCAGCGGTATCAGGCACCACGCCGCGGTCAGACCACCTTGCCACAGTCGCCGACCCCGGTCGCGCCAGGCGTCGGCCAGGAATGGGGACGGCCCCAATGCAAGGCCGGCCAACAGGATCGCGTAGAAGATCAGGGAAAACAGATGGTCAACGGCGAGGACGAGTCCGAAAGGCACCCGCATCCACACGACACCTTTCCACAAGCGCGGCTGAACCAGCGGGTCGATCGAGGCGAACAGAAGGGCAAGGCCCAGACCGATCTGAAAGTTGACGAAGCCCATCAAAAAGGTTGTCGACCAGGCGGCGAAAGGGAAGATTACCTGCCAAGCCGTAAAGCGCCGCGAGACAGCATAGCTTAGGGTCAATACGCCGAGTGGTGGCAGTATCGCCGCCACCATGATGGCGATATGGCCTTGAATCAGGCCGGACGCCAAAGGCGAGAACAGCGCAATGATCCTGTCCACGCCGATATTGGTCACCGCGTTTGACCAATCGATCTGGTAAAATCGCGCCAGGATAGGGTCATGCGCGCCGCCGGCGATCAGCCAATAGCGGGCCAGATGATTGGGGTAGTCCGTGAGCGGAGGCGTCTCAAAGAAGCAGAACGGCGCCAGCAGCACCAGAAAACTCAAGGCGATCAACGCTATGGGCGCATAACGGGCCAGTCCGCCGCGCGGCGCTCCGATCAACACGACGAATCTGATATGATGTTCGAACGTCCCCGATGGTCGCCCGGCCGACGATCCAGCCTTGATCGGGGGCCAATAATAACCTTCCGCGGCGAGATAAGGGCGTCCGGCGCGATTTGCATACGGCGAGGCGCTTGATCGAGGCCTTGGGCGCACAAGGGCTTCACCCCCGGACCGCACTGGCCTAAAGCCAGACACTCAATCCCACGCCGCAGAGGTATCTACATTGAAAAGAGCCGCTATTTTCGCCGCCTCCCTTTCCCTTATGGCCCACGCCGCCGCTGCGTCGGTGCCGGCGTCGAAATCTCCCGAACCAGCGAAAACTGAAGCGGCCGCCGACAAGACCGCGCTGTTCACCCCCGAGAGCGTGGCCAGCGAAGGCTCGGTCACTGTCGAAGGACAGAAGATCGACTACAAAGCCGTCGCGGGCACTCTGATCGTCCACCCAAAGGGATGGGATGACGCGGCTCACGCGGACCCGGGCAAGGGCGATGACAAGGCGGACAAGGGTCCCGAGGCCGGAGGCGGCCCAGAGGCTTCGATGTTTTATGTGGCCTATTTCAAGAAGGGGGCGCCGGCGGCCGGCAGGCCGATAACCTTTTTGTACAATGGCGGTCCAGGCTCATCGACGGTCTGGCTGCACATGGGCGCGTTTGGTCCCAGGCGGGTGGTGACCAAGGACGGTGGTCACACGCCGGCCGCCCCCTATGGCTTGATCGATAACGCCTACAGCCTGTTGGACGCAAGCGATCTGGTGTTCATCGACGCCCCTGGCGCCGGCTTCAGCCGTATCGCCGGCAAGGATAAGGAAAAGGCGTTCTGGGGAGTGGACGCCGACGCCCACGCCTTTGAACAGTTCATCCTTGGTTTCCTCAGCCAGTACGGACGCTGGAACTCACCAAAATACCTGTTCGGCGAAAGCTATGGCACGCCGCGCTCTGCGGTCGTGGTCAGCGCCCTTGAAACGGGCGAAAGCATTGATTTCAACGGGGTGATTTTGCTGTCGCAGATTCTCAACTTTGACCTCAGCGTCGATGGCCCCGCGGCGAACCCCGGAACGGATCAAGCCTATATCACCGCGCTTCCCACCTTCGCCGCCAGCGCGTGGTACCACAACAAGGTTTCTGGCGACCGGCCGACCGACCTGAAGGCGTTCCTCAAGGAGGCCGAAGCGTTCGCCATCGGCGACTACGCCAGCGCGTTGCAGGCGGGGGCGGAGTTGGGCGCAACCCGCCGTCAGGCGATCGCCGAACGGCTGAGTCACTATATTGGCCTGCCCACGCCCTATCTGCTGAAGGCGGACCTGCGCGTCAGCGGTGGGATGTTTGAAAAGAAGCTGCAGGAAGAACAGGGACTGACGACCGGCCGCCTGGACACCCGGTTCGCTGGACCGGACATCGATCCGCTCAGTAAGGAGTCCGACTATGACCCTCAGTCGGCGGGGTTAAGCTCAGCCTATATATCGGCCTTTAATGAGTACTCGCGCGCGCAACTGGGCTATGGAGCTGGGAAAACCTTCAAACCCTTCGCGGACGTCGGAAAATTCTGGAGCTTCGAGCATCAACAGCCCAACGCGCCCGAAGGCTTTCCAGGTCCGCTGAACGTCATGCCCGATCTGGCGGTGGCGCTTAAGGTAAACCCCCAGTTGAAGGTGATGGTCACCGGTGGGTATTATGATCTTGCCACACCTTATTATGAAGGTTGGTACGAGATGCACCATTTGCCGATACCGAACGACCTGCAGGCCAATATCGAGTATCATTATTACCCATCGGGACACATGGTCTACGCTAATGAAGCTTCCCTCAAAGCACTGCACGACGATACCGCCGACTTCATCCGCCGTACAAACAATCTTCAGCACTAGAGCAGGATGATTTTGGTGGGAATCGACTAAAATCTAAACCCTGCTCTAAGAATCAAAAATTTGGAGCCTGATTCAGCCTTTAGATCTGTCCCGTCTAAAGGCATCAGGCTCTAAAACAGAGTAGGGTGACGGGCACGCAACGTCAGGACCAGGGTAAGAAGTTTAAGGTCAACGATTCGCCCACCATCGGCATCGGCGGCCAGCGTGGCTAACGAGCGTTCGACGACAACGATGCCCTCGTGTTCTTCCGCGACTCCGCCGCCGCCATTGATTCTGTCGGCCGCCGCGTAGGCTGCGAGAAACAAGGTGACCTGTTCGGCCGACACCCCTGGACTTGGCCAGAGACGTCCGACGTACTCAAGCGCGTCTAGATGGAGGCCAAGCTCCTCCAGCGCCTCGCGCCGAGCCGCCTGCGACGGCTCCTCGCCCTCGACCATTCCGGCACAGGCCTCCTCAAGAGCGATCTGGCCGAAGCGATCGAAGGCGGGAGGCCGGAAGAGTCGGACCAGCAGCGCGACGCGCTTCTCCGGATCGTAAGGCAGCACCGCGACGGCGTCGCCGTGAGTCTCGACCTCACGGACGACCTCAACCCCATCGGGGAGACGTATGTTGAGACGTTCCACCGTCAGATAACCCTGGTGGAGCTTAGTCCGCTGGATAATCGCCGGCTTCATAAGTTCCGCCCCCGGCAACCGCCGGCTTTAAGTAAGTGGAGACATTTCAACGCCATATGCGATCAAGAGAGACGCGCGTTCAGGAGGCGGGAGCGGTGCGTCATGAATGCGCTGGACCGTTGATCCAGCGCATCTGTATGTCGTCATCCGACCCAAGGCGAAATCACCTTGGGTCGTCGGCGTTGAAAGCCTTAGCTGGCGGCCTTAGAGGCGCGCTTGGCCTTGGGGGCCGGAGCGACGGCGACGGGCTGACGGCCGCCCTTGCCGAGACCCATATTCTTCGCGAGGGCCGAACGGGCGGCGGCGTAGTTGGGCGCGACCATCGGGTAGTCTTTGGGAAGGCCCCATTTGGCGCGGTAGTCTTCCGGGCTCAGATCGTATTTGGTGCGGAGGTGGCGCTTCAACGACTTGAAGGTTTTGCCATCTTCGAGACAAACAAGATGATCAGGCGTAATCGACCGGCGAATCGGAACGGCGGGTTCCTTGCGCGGCTCGGGTTCTGGCGCAGCGACCGAAATACCAGCGAGGGCGCGATGAACGGCCTGGATCAGAGCCGGAAGATCCGCGGTAGCCATCGGGTTCTTAGAGACAAACGCCGCGACGATCTCCGTCGTCTTTTCGAGAGTGTTTTGATCAGTAATCTCTGTCATGTGATTCCTCAGGTTTCAAGATCGCGACTGTTAAGCAAGAAGTTGGCGCGAAAACAAGGCGTCAGATGAAAATAATTGACCTTGAATTGTTAAATCAATCCACTGCTCCGCAGCAAAACGGATTCACGCTACAAATCCTTGATCGAAATCCCTTTTAGCCAGACAACGAGAGCCCATGGCCCAAGGCAATGTCCATTTCTACGAGCCACGACAAGGTCATGGGCTCAAATATGATCCTTTCAATGCGATTGTCGGGCCTCGACCCATTGGCTGGATATCGACTGCTGACAAACATGGGTCGGCGAACCTGGCTCCATACAGCTTCTTCAACGCCTTCAACTATACGCCGCCGATTATAGGATTCTCAACAATCGGCTGGAAAGACACCGTGGCGAACGTCGCGGAGACAGGCGAGTTTTGCTGGAACCTGGCGACGAAATCCCTGGCCCAGGCGATGAATCTTACCTGCGCCGCCGCTCCGCCGGAAATCGACGAGTTCGACGTTGCCGGCCTGACCAGAGCGCCGTCGCGGCTGGTCTCGCCGCCCAGGGTGTTGGAAAGTCCCGTCAACTTCGAGTGCCGCCTGAGCCAGCTGCTTCAGCTGCAACGCGCGGACGGGGAGCAGGTCAACAGCTGGCTGATCCTGGGTGAGGTGGTCGCCGTTCATATCGACAGGGCCTATCTCCACGATGGCCTGTACGACACCGCCCTGGCTCGGCCAATTCTCCGGGCCGGACGCATGGGGGACTACGCCGAGATCACCCCGGAAGCGATGTTCGAGATGCCAAGAGCTGCCTGGCCCCCGGATTGACTCCACCTGAGATCGCGTTCCGCTTCAGCCCATTCAAACAGGGAAGTCCTTGAAACACTTCATCCTCACCGGCGCGCCCGGGGCCGGCAAGACGGCCATACTTCGCCAGTTGGAGATCCTCGGATTTCCAGTGGTCGAGGAGGCCGCCACGGATGTCATAGCCCTGGCGAGCGCGAAGGGCGTTGCCGAACCCCACGCCAGCCCCGCCTTCATCGACGCGATCCTGGACCTGCAAAACCGACGTCGATCGACATTGGCGCTATCGCCGGCCGAAATTGCCTTTCATGACCGATCCGCTGTCTGCACGCTGGCGCTCGCCGATTTTCTGGGTTTTGCGCCATCTCCGGTGCTGACTCAGAATCTCCAGGCCATTGCGGCGGAACGGTTCTATGAAAAACGCGTCTTTTTTATCCGTAACCTCGGATTTATCAAAAATACCGACGCCCGTCGGATAAATTTCGAAGATTCCGTTCGCTTTGAACAGGTGCATGAACAGACCTACCGCCGTCTTGGCTATGATCTGGTGATCATCGAACCGGGGGGTGTTGTGGACCGCGCGCGGCGGATCGTCGATAAGGTGACCGGCATAGAATAGGAATTCCGCGCCATGAGTGTCGCCTTTACCAAGGAACAGGACGCCGAGTCGGCAGCGGCCGACCTGCCCGACCGGCCCATCTCGCCCCATCCGAACCTGGTGACTCCCGAGGGCCTGGCCGCGCTTGATGCCGGCCTGGCTTCGGCGAGGGCCGCGTGGGCCAGCGCGCGGGCAGGCGAAGATGTCAACACCGACCGCACCGCGATGGCCAGGGCCACCCGCGACCTTCGCTACTACTCAGCCCGCAGAGCGAATGCGCGATTGATCGCCCCGGAAGGCGGGGCGGAAGTCGTCAGGTTTGGCGGCGGGTTCACGCTGGAGCGTGAAGATGGACGGCGCCAGACGTTCAGGATTGTCGGCGAGGACGAGGCCGATCCCGCCAAGGGCAGCGTCAGCCACGTATCGCCCTTGGCCCAGGCCGTACTGGGCAAGGGCGTTGGCGATGTCGCTCAGCTGGCCGGCCAGGACATCGAGATCGTCGCGGTGGCGTAGACGTCCCGTCAAGGCTTGCTTGCCAACAAGGCTACATGCCTCGCCGCATCTCGTCCCAGCGCGACGCCAAGGCCGCCCGATGGGATGGGGCGGCGATGGCGATCAGGGCGTCGGCGCGTTCGTCCAAGGTCGTGGCCCTCAGGTCGGCGACGCCTTGCTCGGTGATCACCAGATCCGTCAGGTCTCGGGGAAGTGACACGGTGGGCGCATCCAAGCGCGCCACGATCCGAGACAGGGCGCCGCCCCTGGCCGATGACGGCAGGGCCAGAACCGCGCGCCCGCCCTTCGAACGACGCGCCGCGCTGGCGAAATCCGGCGCGCCGCCCAAGCCGCTGGCGAGCCGACCGCCACGCCACTCGAGGTTGGCCTGGCCGAACAAATCGACCTCGAGCGCCGAGTTGAGGGCAAACAGCTGGGGCGTGGCCGCCAGCCCCGCCGCGCCATGCGTCACCGTCGCGTCGGCGAATACAAAATAGTCGGCGGCCCAGCGCATGAAGTCTTCCGATCCGAGGGCCAGACCGGTGACATGATCGGCGAGGGGATCGAGAGCTCCCGCCTGGGCCAGAATCCTATAGCCCTCGGTCACCAACCCCGATCGGACGACCAGGCCCCGGCGAACCGCGAGCCGTCCGACAGCCGCCGCCGGCGCGCCGCCGATCCCGGTTTGAATGGCCGCGCCATCAGGGATCAAGGCGGCGATACGATCGGCGATCACGCCAAGTTCGGGTCCCGGATCGCCATCCTGGCCGGTAATGAATGGACCATCGGCCTCGATGGCCAGGTCGATGGCCTCGAAGGGAATCGTCGGGCCGCGCGGCGCACGCGGAAGCCGGGCGTTGATGAACGCCACTCGCCGCTTGGCACGCGGCCAGATCAGGCCTGGAAAATCGCTTACCGGTCCAAAGGAGCACAGACCCGCCGGGTCCGGTGGCGTCACCTGAAAGATCGCCAGGTCGAAGGGAGGATCGGCGGCAAAGGCTGCCGTGATTTGGGAATAGGGAAGCGGCCGCGCGCGCGCGCGGCCGGCTTCAAAGGACGCGCGAAGACCGGTGGGTAATAGAAAGGTAGTCAGACGAACGTCTGGATGTAAGGCCGCGTAGTCGAATTCGTTCATGCCCGGCAACAGGCACGAAACGATGTGAACTCCGGATAGCGCCTCGGGAGCGCCCGCCAGAATGGCCCTGAGAGGCAAGGGCTCGCCGACACCGCCCTGTATGTAAACCGACAGGCCGGGACGGAACTCGCCAAGGACGCGCGCGGCGTCGTGGTCGCCAGAGTCGTCCATGCCACGGTCTCCCATCCAGGGTCGCCTTGGACCGGAGTTTGATCGCGAAAACAATCAACGATTCGCCGTAAGGCGCGGCGCCTAAGTAAAACCACGATCGAGGCCCCGACCACCAAAACCGTCAGACAAGCTTTTGGCGGGGCGCGGCCGAATTCGGTCGCCCGCTATTTGTTGATCG
>JANYFU010000435.1 GCA_025359665.1 Caulobacteraceae bacterium | reverse complement strand
TGTGCGGAACACCACCAGCGTCAAGACGGGTCGCATCAACACCCACTGGGCGCCCTGGCTGGGCGCCCGCAATCGTTGCCTGGTGCCGTTCACCTCCTTCGCCGAGCCCGACCAGGACCACGAGCGCACCCGCAAGAACATCTGGTTCGCCCTCGACGACAGCCGGCCCCTGGCCTTCTTTGCCGGCGTCTGGACGCCGCATGCCTGCGTGCGGATGAAGAGCAAGGGCTGGGAGGAGATCGAGGCCTACGGCTTCCTGACCACGGACTCCGCCGAGCCGGTGAAGACCTACCATTCCAAAGCCATGCCGGTGATCCTCACCGAGGAAGCCGACCGGGATCTCTGGATGAGTGGCGCGCCCTGCAGCGCGACAATCAGGATGAGAGTGGCGCGACAATCAAGATGAGAGAGCCGATCCGGGCTCGAGCTGAAGGAAGGGCGTAGCCCGACCGTAGGCTCGAGCCCGGAAAATTCCGGCTGACGCCCCGGTTGGGGCGGCTGGCGGTCGTGACCGGCTGGGTAGGGGTGGATATTCTCTTCGAGGGGATCCGCCCATTGCCTGGCCGCCATGTCACCGATCACCAGATGAGGCTCTACATGAAGTTCAGGCAGACGGACGCGCCGCCCGTGGCGGCGGCCAAGGCGGCGTTTAGCGGCGCGACGGCGTATCGCTTCGAGGCTGATCCCCGGCCGCCGTCTTCGAAGGTCAAGTCGAGGAACCGGCGGCGGCCCGATCCCCTGGCGGGTATCTTCGACGCCGAGATCGTGCCGCTGCTGGAGGCGGCGCCGGGCCTGCGGGCGGTGGCGATCTTCGAGGAGATGCAGCGGCGCCATCCCGCCCTGCCCGAAGGGGTGCGCCGGACGATGGAGCGGCGCGTCCGCGCCTGGCGGGCGCTGCACGGCGCCGAGCGCGAGGTGATCTTCCGTCAGACCCACGAGCCGGGAAGGATGGGACTGTCCGACTTCACCGACATGGCCGACCTCGCCGTCACCGTCGCCGGCGCGCTCCTCGATCACCGGCTCTACCACTTCCGCCTGGTCTACTCGGGGTTCGAGCATGCTCACGTGATCTTGGGCGGCGAGAGCTATGTCGCCCTGGCGGAGGGGCTGCAGAACGCGCTCTGGGCTCTGGGCGGCGCGCCGAAGACACATCGCAGCGACAGCCTGTCGGCGGCGTTCCGCAACCTGGAGGCCGCGGCGAGGGACGATCTGACCCGGCGCTATGACGCCCTGTGCGCCCACTACGGCATGGAGCCGACCCGCAACAACCGCGGCGTCGCCCACGAGAACGGCTCGATCGAGAGTTCGCACGGCCATCTGAAGAAGGCTGTCGCCGACGCCTTGCTCATGCGCGGCGCCCGCGACTTCGACGACCTGGACGCCTATCGCCGCTTTGTGGGCGAGATCGTCAGCCGCCACAACGCCCGCCGCGCGAAGGCCATCGAGGCGGAGCGGGCGGCTCTGCGAACCCTACCGAACCGCCGGACCGACGACTGGGAGGAGACCCTGGTCACCGTCACCTCCTCGGGCGGCTTCACCCTGCGCAAGGTATTCTACACCGTCCCCTCGCGCCTGATCGGCCATCGCCTGCGGGTTCGCCTGTACGACGATCGTCTCGAACTCTTCGTCGGGGGCACGCCGCTGATGACCTTGCGGCGCGGTCGACCCACGGCGGCGGGCAAGCACGATCAGGTGGTCGATTATCGGCACGTCATCCATGCCCTTCGCCGCAAGCCAATGGCGCTCCTGGGCCTGGTGTATCGCGACCAGCTGTTCCCGAGGGACGCCTATCGCCACACCTTCTATCGCCTGATCGAGCACCTCCCCGAGAGGCAGGCCTGCCGACTGATGGTCGATCTGCTGGCCCTGGCCCACGATCGCGGCTGCGAGGCCGAGCTCGCCCAGGTCCTCGCCGATGACCTCGGCGCCGGCCGGCTGCCCGACATGGCGAGCCTTCGGGCGCGCTTCTCACCCGACCCCGCCGCTCTGCCAAGCGTCGTCGTCCACCTCACGCCTCTGGCCGCCTATGAGGTGCTCGTGAGCGGCGACATCGGAGAAGCGGCATGACCGAAGCTATCGACGCCGCCCGTCTCGCCCTGATCCTCACCGACTTGCGCCTGCCCGCCATCAAGCAGGGCTGGAGCGCCTTCGCCGCGCGCGCCGACAAGGAGGGCTGGCCCGCCGCCCGCTTCCTCGCCGCCCTCGCCGAACATGAGGTCGCGCAACGCGATCGCCGCCGGATCGAGCGTCACCTCGGCGACGCCAGACTCTTACCGGGCAAGACCCTGGACGCCTTCGACTTCGACGCCACCCCGATGATCTCCAAGGCCCACGTCATGGCCCTGTGCGCCGGCGACAGCTGGATCGACAGAGGCGCCAATCTGATCCTGATCGGCGGACCCGGCGGCGGAAAATCCCACCTCGCCTCGGCCATCGGCCTGGCGCTGATCGAGAACGGCTGGCGGGTCCTGTTCGCCCGCACCTCCGACCTCGTCCAGAAGCTACAGGTCGCCCGGCGCGAGTTGGCACTCGAAGCCGCCATCGCTCGCCTCGACCGCTTCCACCTCCTGATCCTCGACGACCTCGCCTACATACCCAAGGACCAGGCCGAGACCTCCGTCCTCTTCGAGCTGATCAGCGCCCGCTACGAACGCCGCTCCACCCTCATCACCGCCAACCAGCCGTTCGGCGAATGGGGCAAGGTCTTCCCCGATCCCGCCATGACCCTCGCCGCCGTCGACCGCCTCGTCCACCACGCCACCATCTTCGAGATGAATGTCGACAGCTACCGCCGCCGAACCGCCATCCACCGCAAGCAGCAGGGCGCCGGCCGACCCGCCACCTTCGCGACAATCAAGAACGTCGGGCCTTTGTCGCCCAGCGACAATCAAACCAAAACTTGAGGCTTGCCAGCGACACAAAGACCGAACATCAATCCCCCGTCGCGATCGATCTCTCTCATCCTGATCGTCGCGCCCCTCTCACTCAGATCGTCGCGCTACACCCAGGTCCGCCGACCCCTGGCGGGATCATCTCGGAACAGGTGGCGAGATCAGATCGGAATGGGTGGCGGCATCAAGTCGGAATGGGTGGCGCGATCACGTCGGAATCCGCAATTTGGACCACCAAATCCGCGGACCATGGCGCGCCACCAGCGCATTGCGGAGATTCGCTATTTTACCTCCGCATATTTCGCGGAGATTTTGCTTACGCGATGCGGGAGAATATGGAGTATAATCTCCGCAGAAAATGCGGAAAATGCCACCCTACATCTACGATCTGTCACACTGGCCGAAATTCTCTTGGAATGACAAAAAGCTAACCACGAAGCTGGCCGCCGTTCGTCACCATCAGGGTCGCCTCATCGGCCGCATGGAGGGGCTAGGGTTCAAACTCCGCGCCGAGGCCATTCTTCCTTCCCTTACCGAAGAGATTATCAAATCCAGCGAGATCGAGGGTCAAGTTCTCGGCCGCGATGGGGTTCGCTCTTCCATCGCCCGCCGTCTCGGCATGGATGTCGGCGGGGTCACACCCATCGACCGCGGCGTCGAGGGCGTTGTCGAAGTGATCCTCGACGCCACGCAGCAATTCGATCTGCCCCTTACGAAGGACCGTCTGGTCAGCTGGCACGGCGCGCTGTTTCCGAGCGCTCAAGTCACCTCGGGCTATGCCGGCAAGGAGCGCGTCCACTATGAAGCGCCCGCCGCGGAACGTCTCGAAAATGAGATGCGCGACTTCCTTGAATGGTTTAACGCCAAGAGCAGGCTCGACCCGGTCATCGAAGCCGCCATCGCTCACCTATGGTTCGTGACCATCCATCCGTTTGAGGACGGCAACGGCCGCATCGCCCGCGCCATCGCCGATATGGCCCTGGCGCGATCCGAAAAGACGTCATGGCGCTTTTATAGCCTGTCGGCCCAGATCCGG
>JANYFU010000431.1 GCA_025359665.1 Caulobacteraceae bacterium | reverse complement strand
AACCCTTCGAGCTGGTCCGTGCCGGGGTTTGGTTACACGGGGCAGTTGGCTCTGCCTCTGGCCCAGCTCTGGCACTATAAGGCTAGGTCGTATGATCCAGCGAGTGGGCGGTTCCTGCAAACCGACCCCATCGGGCAGGGGGATGATCCGAACCTCTATGCGTACGTCAAAGACGATCCGACGAATAAGGCTGACCCAACCGGGCTGGTCGCGGGTGTCGATGACGCGACCATAGCTATCTTGGCCACCGCCACCGTCGCCACCGTCATTGTCGTTGACGCGGTGAACAATCAATGCGGGGCCAGTTGCGTCTCGACGGCCGTCGATCAGGTCAAAGATTTTGTTGGCGGGCTCATTTCCCAGTCGAGGGGAGGCGGAAACAGGCTGCCACCTACTGGCCCACCAGACTCGACGCAGACAAATAAACCGGGAACTCAGCAAATAAAGTACGGACCGGATGGCCGCCCTGTACAAGAGTGGAATAAAGGGCATCCGGGCTACAAGCCGCCCGAAGATCAAGACCACGTCCACGACCACCTACCTCGTCCCCCACAGGCGCCCCCTGGCGCGCCTATACGACAGCCTGGGCGGCCGCCTGGCCCCGGTGACTTGACCGGACCTGCTAAGCCGCCTCCGCCGCCGCCGAAGCCGCCGACACCGAATCCTTGACGGAGGTTCAAATGATCGAAGATGCCGCCGTGATTGATCTATTGACCGGTGACAATACGCTTCTTGATTCGCTTCTGGTTGGAGCCACTGTTCAAGGATCGTTTGATGCCCCAAGTGTGGAGTTGAGCTTTAAAGCTCGTGCTGGGTCTGATTTTTCGTCTGTAACAATAATATTTAAGTCGATCTTGGAATTTGAAATCCTCTATGATGCGGATAGGGGATTTGTTGACGTATGGGATTTGAAATTTCTAAAGCTTAAGGACGGTTCTTTTTACATTACATTGGACCCAGACCCGGAAACTCTTCCTGCGGCGGGTGTGGCGGATGTGGAGGCGAGCGCTACGGACCACTTTTTTGTTCGGGCGCGCCACATAGAGGCCGTGGTGACGAAACTCGGTGAAGGTGCACCCGAACGCCGCCCCTGATTTTAGGATGGCAGGATAAAAGGGCGCGATGTGCGTGGCGGGTAAGTCGCTGCTGCGCCGCGCCTTTTTGCACCTCGCCCGGCAGGGCCGCGAGGTGCGGAATCTCCCATCTCCCTGAACTCTCCCGACAATCCGCGAGGTGCGCCGCCGAGCGCGCGCCAAGGCCCTACGCCAGAGCCCGATCTGAGGCCTGAAGGCCGATGGCAGGATAGCCTTCGTGGCGGCGGGTGTGCACAGCTTGGCTGTGGGGCGGGTCTCGGCGCGACGCCGAGGAGATCGCCTTGGCTGAGGAAGCTTGGCGGGTATTGTGGACGAGGGCGCATATACCGGTCGCGTGGGCTCCGCCCACCCAACCGATGCGCCAAGCCCCGCCCGGACTCTGAGCCAAGGCCTGCCGGCCTTAGCGATCCCAAGAACGCCGCCGGCGCCAGAAGCCGTCCCGGCGGCCCAGGCGCGGCGCTGAGGCCCCTCGCCACGTCCATGACGATCTCCGCTACCTCGCGGCGCCCAGGAGCGCCGCTGACGCCCTCTCTGCGGCGACGTGGTGAGAGCGCGGCCGGCCGGCCGCCTCAACCCCGCTCCGGGCCTGCGGCCCTGCGCGCCCCTTCGGGCTGCGGCTGCGCCGCAGGGGTTGACCCGTCCGGCCGTCCACGCTGAGGGCCTGGCATGATCGCTGTCGCGATCCCTCGATGCGAAGCCTCGGTGATCGACGACGGCCGGGACGTGTCCGGCGCCGGCCAGACGGCAGGCGGCCGATGCCCGTCATGCCGATCGGCCGCGCCGATCCTTCCCTCATAGCGCTGCTAATAGGCTTCGCCAGAGGCGCGGCTGAGGGCCGGGCCTGGCGGCGGTCGCTGCGATGTAGCCACCGATCGGCGGCGGGGCGTCAGCCGATGATCTGGCCGATGGCGAGGCGCAGGGCGTCCTGGTCTTCGGCCGCCAGGACGCCGAGGCGGCGGATGACCAAGCCTTGTTCCAGGGTGGCGAAGACCGGCTTGACGGCTGAGGGCTTGATGAGGCCGGCGGCCTGCCAGTGGCGCAGCCAGACCTCGCCCCAACTCTTGCCCATGGGGGCGGGCGTGGGCGTAGCTGACTTGTGATAGCAAGCATGATCAGGTCGGGGCGCTCGACGTTGTAGGCGCGGCTGGAGACGATGACAGCCGGCCGCTGCTTGGAGGCGGCCTGGCTGGTGAACGGGAACGGCACGAGGACGATGGCGCCGAAGCTCAGGGCCTGGGGCTTGGCGGGGCCTCGGGACCTGGCGGTCGCCGGCTTAGAGGGCATCGTAGGCGTCGTCTTCCGGGTTGCTCCACACGGCGGCGAAAGCGGGCGCGCTGGCGGCGCCGGCGGCGCGGACGATGGACCGATCCTGGTCGCGCTGGCGGATGAAATCCACGAAATCCTCGACCTCGTGCAGGCGGTCGGCCGGCAGGGTGTTGAGCTTCTCGATCAGGGCCTGGTTGGCGGGCATGGGAGGCTCCTAGAGGGCGTGCTGAGCGAGCATGGCGTCGAGGACTTCGGAGACGACGCGCTGCCTGGCCTTGGGGAGCTGGCCGATGGCCTCGATCTGTTGCTGAAGGCGCGAGGCGGGGCCGCGCTTGCCGGCGGGCCGGGCGGCCGGCTCCCCGATCAGCATCTCGTCCAGCGACAGCTCCAGGGTCTCGGCCAGGACCGGCAAAAGATCGGCGGCGATGCGGGCTCGGCCGACCTCGTAGTGGGCCAGAGTCTGTTGGGCGACGCCCAGCCGTTCGGCGAGCTGGACCTGGGTCATGTCCATTTGCTTGCGGGCCTGAGCGATGCGGGCGCCGAGCCGCTTGAAGAAGGCGTCGTCCTTGGTCTTCATGTCTGCCGAAATCCGCTTGAGATCGGCCATCGTCATAACCCCGGTTTTTAGAAGCACGCTTGACACTACTCCCAATGGGAGTAATTCGAAAGGCGGTGGAACCGGAACCTGGGGCACACAACTATTCTATTTGGGATGCGCAAATTCGCTACCGGTTCAGGCGCTGCCCCGTAACGAAGCCTGCAAGCGGCTACCTCCCAAACCGCACCTCAAACGCTCCTCTCACCCCCGCCGTATTATTCGACAGATACGGCGTGCAGGCCGTCATCGCCAGC
>JANYFU010000403.1 GCA_025359665.1 Caulobacteraceae bacterium | reverse complement strand
TGGCGCCGATCTGGCGATGCCCGGCATGCTGGTGGGCAAGATCAAGCGCAGCCCCCACGCTCACGCCCGGATTGTCTCGATCGACACGCGCAAGGCCCGGGCGCTGGCGGGCGTGAAGGCCATCGTCACCGCCGCCGATTTCCCCGACCTGGCGTCGGAGGAATATGAGGCCGGCGAAAGCGCGGCTAACCTGCGCGACATGGCCCTCAACGTCATGGCCCGCCATAAGGCCCTCTACGACGGTCACGCCGTGGCAGCCGTCGCGGCGACGTCCTCGGAAATCGCTGACGAGGCGCTGGCCCTGATCGTCGTGGAATATGAGCCCCTGCCGCACGTGATCGATGTCGAGGCCGCCATGGCCGAGGACGCGCCCGTGCTGCACGCGCATCTGTTCACCGAGGGCCTAGCCGCTCGGCCGGACAAGCCTTCCAATATCGCCAAGCGCAACGAACTGAAGCGCGGCGACCTCGCCGCCGGCTTCGCTGCCGCCGATGTAATCGTCGAAGGCCGCTACACCACGGCCGCCGTGCACCAGGGTTACATCGAGCCACACGCCTGCGTGGCCAGCTTCGGGGCCGATGGCCAGTGCCAGGTCTGGAGCTCCAGCCAGGGCCAGTTCATGATCCGCACCTATTGCGCCAAGGTCCTCGACCTTGAGGCCTCCGACATCCGCGTCACCCCAGCCGAGATCGGCGGCGGCTTCGGCGGCAAGACGACGGTATATCTGGAGCCCGTGGCTCTTGCCCTGTCGCGCCAGTGCGGCGCGCCGGTGAAGATGGTGATGACGCGCGATGAGGTGTTTCGCGCCACGGGCCCGACCTCCGGCGCGGTGATCGAAGTCAAGCTCGGCGCCATGAACGACGGGACGATCGTCGCCGCCGAGGTGGTCCTGAAATACCAGGCCGGCGCCTTCCCTGGATCTCCAGTGGGAGCCGGGTCGATGACCGCCCTCGCGTGCTACGACGTGCCGAATTTCTCGATCGTCGGCTATGACGTGGTGACCAACACCCCGAAAGTGGCCGCCTATCGCGCACCCGGAGCGCCGATCTCGGCCTTCGGCGTCGAAAGCGCCGTGGACGACCTGGCTCTGAAACTGGGCATGGATCCCATCGCCCTGCGTGAGAAGAACGCCGTGCGCGATGGAACGAAGGCGTCCTACGGACCCACCTTCCGCAATATCGGCTATGTCGAGACCCTTGAGGCCATCCGCGGCCATCCTCATTACAGCGCCCCCCTCGGCCCCAATCAGGGACGGGGCTTGGCGGTGGGCTTCTGGTTCAACGTCGGCGGCGAATCCACCGCGGCGGTCAATATTGGCGAGGACGGCTCGGCGGTGGTGATCAGCGGCAACCCCGACATCGGCGGCTCGCGCGCCTCGATGGCCATGATGGCCGCCGAGGTTCTGGGGCTGCCGGTGGAAAAGGTCCGTCCGATCGTTGCCGACACCGCCTCGATCGGCTTTTCGATGCTGACCGGCGGCAGCCGAACCACCTTCGCGACGGGCATGGCCGTAACCCAGGCCGCCCAGAAGATCGTCGAGGATCTGAAGCGCCGCGCGGCCCTGCTGATGGATGTCTCCGTCGATCAGGTCGATTATGTGAACGGCGTGGCGGTCTGCCTTGACGCCTCCAAGGGCAAGGCGGACCTGACCATCGCCGAACTGGCGGCCAAGGCGGCCCAGACGGGCGGCCCGATCGGCGCCCAGGTTTCACTGAACGCCCAGGGCGCGGGGCCGGGTTTCGGCGTCCATCTCTGCGATGTCGAGGTCGATCCGGAGACCGGTCACGTGACAGTGCTGCGCTACACCGCCGCTCAGGACGTCGGCAAGGCGATCCATCCGGCCTATGTCGAGGGCCAGATTCAGGGCGGCGTCGCCCAGGGCGTCGGCTGGGCGCTGAACGAGGAATATGTCTTCGACCGCACCGGCCACATGGAGAACGCCGGCTTCCTCGACTACCGCGTGCCCGTGGCGTCCGACCTGCCGATGATCGACGCGATCATGGTGGAGGTGGCCAATCCGCGCCATCCGTTTGGAGCCAAGGGCGTCGGCGAGGTGCCTATCGTCCCGCCGCTGGCGGCGGTGGCCAACGCGGTGCGCGGCGCGATCGGCAAGCGCATGACCGATCTGCCCCTGTCGCCGCCGAAGATCCGCGCGGCCGTCGACGCGGGCTAGTGCCGCGGGTTGTCGCGGCCTGCTCTTCCTGCCGCGCCTTCACCGGAGACGTCACGGAGTTTGACGTCGAAGGCGACACGGTCAGACGGGTGATCGCGGCGCTCGATAGTCTCTATCCCGGGTTTGGCGAGCATATAGAGCGCCGCATGGCCATCGCCATCGATGGCGAGATTCATCAGGATGCGCTGTTCGAACCGGTGGGCTCGGAGAGCGAAATCTATTTGATTCCCAAGATCGGCGGCGGCTGACCGGCGCCCAGAGGACGCCACCGACCATGCTCAACCGCCGTGACCTGATCTTGTCCACCGCCGCCGGAGTCGCGGCCTTGCCCTTGGGCGCGGTCGCCCAGACGACGGAAGACACCAGGCTCAGCACGCTCTTCGACGCGTTCATGGCGGAAGACCTGCGTCATCGGCCCGAGGGGGCTACGCAGCTTGGCCTCGACATCGGCGTCAATGCGAACCTGCGCTTCAAGCTCTCCGATACCTCGCCCGAAGGCATAGCCTCGGCCAAGGCCCTCAACGCCGACCAGCTGCGTCGGCTCGGCGATATCAATCGAGCCGCCCTGTCGACCACGGCCAAGGTTGACTATGACTCGGTGCTCTACACGCGTCGTTCCAGCGCGGCGGTGCAGGCTTTCGATTTCGGCGGCTTTGGCTACGGGCCGTCACCCTATGTGGTCAGCCAGTTGACCGGCGCCTATCAATCGACTCCGGACTTCCTGGACACCAAGCACAGGATCGAGACAGCGGCCGACGCCGAGGCCTATCTGGCCCGAATGGAGGCCTATGCCGGCCAGCTGGATGGCGACACCGACCGCATGGCCCATGACGCCGCCCTCGATGTCTCTCCGCCGGATTTCCTGCTGGACACCGCCCTGGTGCAGATGACTGCGAGCCGCACCGCGCCCGCCGACAATCCGCTGGTGACCTCGATCGCCCGGCGCGCCGCCGCGAAGGGGCTGGACGCGGCCTACGCCACGCGCGCGGCGGCGCTCTATGCCGACAAGGTCGCGCCGGCGCTGGATCGCCAGATCGTCCAGACCCGGCGACAGCGCGACGGCGCTCGTCACGACGCCGGCGTCGGACAGTTCAAGGAAGGCGCGGCCTTCTATGCCGCCGCCTTGAAGACGACCACGACCACCTCGCTGAGCCCGGATGAAATCCACCAGATCGGCCTGGATCAGGCTGGCGAGATAACCGCCCGCCTGCACGGGCTGCTCAAGGCTCAAGGCATGAGCCAGGGCTCGGTGGGAGAGCGGATCGAGGCGCTATATAAGGACCCGGCCGTGATCTTCGCCAACACCGACGAAGGTAAAGCCGCCGCCATCGCCTATTGCAACGGCCGGCTGGCCGCGATCCGGCCGCGCCTGCCGAGCCGTTTCAAGCGCCTTCCGCCCTACGCCTTCGAAGTGCGGCGGGTGCCGCCGGCGACCGAGGCCGGCGCCGCCTCGGCCTTCTCCCAGGGTCCCGCTCTCGATGGATCGCGGCCGGGACTGGTCTATTTCAACCTGCACGACAGCGCCGAATGGCCCCGGTGGACATTGGCGACGACGGTCTTCCATGAGGGCCTGCCCGGCCATCAGCTGGAGGGCGGCCTGGCGTTGTCGAACAAGGCGTTGCCACTGATCCGCAAGACCATGGGTTTCTCGGGCTACGCGGAGGGCTGGGCGCTCTATGCCGAGCAGTTGGCGGATGAAATGGGCATGTATGACGACGATCCGCTGGGACGGATCGGCTACCTGAAGTTCCAGCTGTTTCGCGCCGGCCGCTGCGTGGTCGACACCGGCATCCACCATCTGGGCTGGAGTCGGGAGAAGGCGATCGACTATTTCGTCGCTCTGGACGGCGATGCGCGAGGCTTCGCGACCCGCGAGGTGGAACGCTATTGCTCAACTCCCGGCCAGGCCTGCAGCTACAAGCTCGGGCACAACACCTGGACCCGAGCCCGCGCGAGGGCCGAATCGGCGCTGGGCGCGCGATACGACATCAAGGACTTCCACGAAGTCGGCCTTGGCCGTGGGCGCGTGCCGCTGGAGGTTCTGGATGGCGTGATCGACGGCTGGATAGTGAGCAAGTCGGCATGAGGCGGGGTTTCGTCACGGGGCTGTTCGTTGGCCTGATCGCTTCATCGACCCTTGCGGCGCCGCCGATCGACCCCGAGGGGGCGCTTGTCCAGGAGCTGGTCGTCACCGCCAAGATCAGGGGTCCGGCCTGGTGGCGGGTGTCCAGTCCGACATCGACGGTTTATATTCTGGGATCTCCAGGGGCGCTGCCAAAGGGCCTAAAATGGGACTCGGCGGCGACAGCGCGTCATCTGGACGGCGCCAATGAG
>JANYFU010000129.1 GCA_025359665.1 Caulobacteraceae bacterium | reverse complement strand
GGGGCGCGCCAGGGTCATCTGTGGCAGGTTGAACCTCGTCGCCATCATGGCCGCGGCGATCGAGGCGCCGGCGCCCGGCAGGCCCGCCATCGCATCGGCGAAACGGGAGACGGCCGCCGGCGTCGCCGTGTCCGTCATCTTGATCGACCCCTTGCCGACCAGGCCGTTGCCGTTGCTGGCCTGCAGGCTGATCAGGTCGGCGCCCGCCACGGTCTCGGTGTAGGTCAGGGTCGCGAGGGCGGCGTTGACCTGGCTGATCGAGCCGACGACCGTCAAGGCCGTTGGCCCGGACTTGTAGACCGCGCCTCCGCCCGCGGCGCTGACCGAGACGACACCCGACAGGTCGGAAATCGTCACCGAAAGGGTCTCGCCGGCCACCGCGGCCGTGGTGGACGTTACCGAGACCCCCGTGATCGCGATCGCCAGGGGGCTCTTGTCGGTCACGCTGGCCGGCGCGACGACCTTGGGCGCGACATCGGCGGCCACGGCGATATCGGTCCCCCCCGCGCTGTCGCTGGAGAGGGCGAAGATCTTCTTGGAGTAAGTACCGCCGATGGCGAGCGCCCCCACCTGGACGACGCCGTTGAACAGGGTCAGCACGCCGCCGGCGTAGCGATCGCTGGTGACGGTCGCCCCCGCCAGATCGATCACCTGCCCCGTGCCGAGCGCGGTGATCGGCGCGGCGAAGCTGGCCAGGCTGTCGATCTTCAGCAGGCTGGCGCCGCTGGCGAACACCACAGTCTGGCCGCTTCCCACCGCGGCGACCTCCAGCGAGGCTCCCAGGGTGAGGTTGAGGGTTCCGCCGATCCCCGACACCGGGCCGGAAAGCGTCAGTCTTCCGCCATAGGCGGTGATCGATCCGAAATTCACCACCGGCCCGGTGACGAGTCCGTACCCCTTCAGGGACGTTCCGGCGATGAGGCTGGCGCCGCCGTTGAGCACGCCCGAGAGCGCCACCTTGCCGCCCGTCAGGTCCAGCTCTCCGGAGAGGTTGAGGGTTCCGGCCAGGCTCAGGGCGCCGGTTGCATCGCTGAAATTCAGGTTTTCCGCGGCGAAGGTCTCCCCGCTGGCGATCGTTACGGTATAGGCGCCCGGGGTTCCGATGGTCAGGTCGAGAGCGGTGTTGTTGGGAGCGGACCCCGAGTTCCAGTCACCGCCCACCGCCCAGTCGGCGCTCACCTTGGCCGTCCAGGCCGCCTTGGGGGCGGGGGCGGTGGTGACGATTACCCCGCGGACACCGTCGGCGTGCGCATAATAGGCCGAGGCCGTCGCGCCCGGCAGGGCGAGGGAAACGCTTGCCCCGTTGCTGGAAACGGTGAGCACGCCGCCGCTGAAGGCGGTCGTGGCCGCGGCGCTGTAGGCCAGGCCCCGCAGGTCGATCGAATCGCCGTTGGCGAAGCCCGCGATAGGGGAGACAAACGTCTGGCCGGCGGCCGGCGTGTCCGCCGCGTCCAGCACCACGCTCGCCGTCCCGGCAAGGGTGATCGTTCCCGTCCCGCTGGCGCCGGCCGCCGCGAGCTCGAGGGTCCCGCCGTTCACAGTGACGCCGCCGGTGAAGGTGTTGGTGGCCGCCAGCACCAGCCGCCCCGGACCGCTGTCTACCAGCGAGCCCGCGCCGGCGGTGTGGAAGGGGTTGGAGTCGTGTGAACCGGTGACGTCGGCGATGCTGCCGGCGATGGTCAGGGTCTGGGCGGCCGCCGGGGAAAGCGTGACGCTCTGGTTGCCCTGCAGGAAAAGCCCGGAGCCGTAGGCGGCCCCGGATGTCGCCCCGCCGCCTGCCCCGACGGCGCCGCCGCTGACGACGCCCTGGCCTAGAGACCCCTGTCCGGCGATCGTCAAGCTCGCGCCGGCCTGGACGAAGATGTCCGCCCCAGCCCCGAGCCCGCCGCCGCCCGCGCCGCCAACGGCGCCTTGCGCTATGCCGCCGCCGCCGCCGCCGAATTGGCTGAAGGACCCAACGTTGCCGGGTGAGGCGCCGCCGCCACCACCGCCGCCGCCGCCGAAGCCACCGTTTCCAGCGACATTCCCGCTCCCTGATGTTCCTTGAGGCGCCGCGGCCCCGCCGCCCCCACCGAATCCTCCAGCGCCGCCGTAGAAGTTGCCACCGCCTCCACCCCCGCCAAACCCTCCAGCGCCGCCGCGAGAATAGAAGCTCACCAGATTGCCAGGGCTGGGCGCGCCCGTGCCAGCTTGGCCACCGATCCCCCCGCCGGCTCCGCCCACATATTCCGTTCCCTGGAACCCGCTCCCGGCATTGTAAAGGACGAAACCTCCGCCCGCGCCGCCTCCGCCGTCTCCAACGGCCGCGCCGACCACCGAGCCGGTCCCTCCCGCGCTGCCGGTGCTGGCAGACCTGAAGCTGCCCCCGGACGCGGCAATCCCGATCCCACCGCCGCCCCCGAGGGTGCCGTCCCCCCCGCCTGCGCCTCCGAGCCCGCCTCCGCCGCCCTCTGCACCGGCAGCCCCCCCAGCCCCGCCAACGGCGCTATCGCCGATGAAATTGACGTTGGTCAGAACCACCACGCCCGGGGCCGCGCCGTCCGCGGCGTCGTTGGCGACGAAGAGGCCGCCGCCCAGGCCCGCACCGCCGCCGCCGGCGCCAAGACCGCCGGCGCCGCCGACTGCGGTCATGTTCTGCAGGGTCAGGTTCTCGATCGTGACGGCGCCGGAATAGACCAGCAGGCCGCGCCAGGCGCCGCCGCCGTCGAGCACATTGCCGGCGCCCTGGATGTCCAGCGTGACGCCCGACTTCAGGTTGATGGCCGACAGTTCGCTGTTGAAGGCGATATTGCCGGCCAGGTCGATGGTGACCACGCCGCTGCCGGCCGCCGCGGTGTCCGCCTGGACGATCGCGGCCTCGAGCTGGGCCTCGGTGGTGACCGGCTGGGAGATGGTCACGGCCGTGGAGATGTCGTTGGCGCCGCCCAGCCCGTCGCTGGTGTGGATCGCGACGACGTCGCTCACCGCGTTTCCGGCCGCGGGCGACGCATAGGTGAGGGTGGCGAGGGCGGCGTTCACCTGGGCGGTGGTTCCCGTCACCGTGAGCGCGTGGGTTCCCGATCCGGTCACGCCGGGTCCGGTCGCCGACAGAGCGCCGGCCGCGTCGGACAGGGCGACGGTGACGGACTGCGCCGCCGAGTCGGCCGCCGGGTCGGCGACCGATATGCCGGCGATGGCCAGCGTCTGCCCCGCTTCGACGAACTGTTGCACCGGACGCGTGGTCACGGGAGGCGCATTGGCTTCGGCGACGATGAAAGTCCCGCCGGCGCCATCGGACAGGGTCGAATAGTAGAGGCCCGTGGTCGCCATATTGAAGACGGCCGCCGTCGCGCCATCCTGGCTGGCGACGAGCTGGTTCAAGCCGTTCGTCGACACCGCGTCGGCGGCGATGTTGACCAGGTCGATACGGTCGCCCGCCGCCAGCCCCGTCAGGCTGGTCGCCAGGCCGCCGCCCTGCAGCGCCCCGGCGGTGACCGCCAGCACGGCTGACGGGCCGGCAAAGGTGATCGCGCCCGAGCCGGCAGCCCCGATCGCCGTGAGTTCGAGCGTGCCGGACTGAAGGGTGATCCCGCCGGTGAATGTGTTCGCCGCCGCCAGGTCGAGCACGCCGGCGCCCATCACGGCCAGGGCGCCCGCGCCGGTCTGGCCGCTCGGGTCGGCCGAGCCGCCGGTGTCCGCGATCGAGCCGGAGAGCGTCAACGTTTGGCCGGCGCCGGGCGCGAAGTTCAGCGTCTGGCCGCCTTGCAGAAAGATCGATCCGCCGTAGGCGTGGCCCGAGCCGCCGGCCGCGCCCGCGGCGCCGTTTCCCGTCGGGCCCGATCCCCCGCCCCCGCTCGCGCCCCCCACGCCGGCGCTCACCGTGCCGACGATCTGCCCGCCGCCGCCGATCGTCAGCGAACCGCCGGTCTGCACGAAGACATCGCCGCCGGCGCCGAGGCCACCGCCTCCGCCTCCACCCCCGCCTCCGCCGGCCGCGGTACCTTGTCCACCTGCCGCCCCGGAGCCCGCGCCGCCAGCGCCGAAGCCGCCGGGGCCGCCGCCCGAGCCTGCGTGACCGCCGCCGCCACCACCGGCGCCGCCGGCCCCGCCCTGACCATAAAGACCGCCTGAGCCGCCGGCCCCGCCGCCGCCCTCATTGGGCAAATTGAGAAACCCATAGAAGCCATTGCCGCCGGCGTTGCCGTTCCCGCCGTTCCCGCCGACCGCCGCGTCGCCGGTGAAGACGACCGACTGCAGCTTCACCGCGCCGGCGGCTCCGACGAAGAGGCCGCCGCCGAGCCCGGCGCCGCCGCCGGAACCGCCGCCGCCGTTCGCGCCGCGGGCGATCGTGTTCTGGATGGTCAGGTTGGCGAGGGTGACCGCGCCGCTGGCGACGTTGAAACCCGCCTGCGCGCCGCCGCCGTCGATGACGTTTCCGCCGCCGACGATCGCGAGGCTGTCGCCGCTTGCGAGGCTGATCGCCTGCAACGCGGAGGTCAGGGCGATCGCGGAGCCGAGATCGATCTCGAACGCGCCCCCGCCGGGCGCCTCGCTGTTGGCCACCGCAATAGCGGCGTTCAGCTGATCCTCGGTCGTGACGGGATTCCCGCCGTTCAGAATCGTGGTCATCGGGGTCCCCTTCAGGTCTGGGGAAGACTAGGCCCGAAGCTCCGCCGCGGTCCCGAATGACGAAAATCTACAAAAAGTTGACATAACCTCACACGGTCGCCGCCATCGCCCGCGCCATGTACCGCAGTCCCTGGATCTGGAGGACCGCCCATTGGCTGAACGCTTCGTCGAGCGCCGGATCGAAGATCGCCCGGTTCCGCCCAGCGAGACTCAACAGACCGGCGCCCTCCGCGTCCGCGAGCAAGGTGTCGAGGTGGGCCCGTGATATGCCGCATCGGCGCGCGACATCGAACTTCACAATCCGGGCGGCTTGCAGCAGCCGTTCGCGGCCGGAGGCCTGTTGGCCCGCGAGATGTTGCAGCACCAGCAGGCCGCACTCTCGCGCGATGAAGAACTCCATGATCGGATTTGGAGGAACTCCAAGGCGGCGCGCATTCTTGGCGAGGTATCCTATGGCCAGGATTCCCAGGGCGAACTTGCTGTCGTCGGCGAGGCGCGGCGCTGCTTCGGCGAGGTCGGGGGCGAGCTCCAGCGCGGCGCCGATCACGCGGATCGGGGGGGCGCGGAAGATATGTCGGAAGGCGGGCCGCACGATCAGCCGACGCTTGGTCCAAGACTGAACCCCGGGCGTGAGATCCAGAAGCCCGACGCCCAGACCGCGGTCGACGAAGGCCAACGCCCGGGCCCGGCTGCAGGCGCCGTTTTCGACACAGGTTTTGGCCAGAATGCCGGCGGTCACGCCGGACGGACCAAGATCGAGAACGGCGAGGGCGATGCCGATCGCAACGCGGCCGAAGTCCCTGACCATCCACCGGACGTCCGGATCGTATTCCTCGAAAACCGCCATCGCCGTCGCGCAGATCGATTCCGCGGTTCGGCGGAAGAGGGGATGCCCGCGCACCGCCGCCATCGCGTCGACCGTGAACAGCGGATCAATGTCGGAAGCGGCCGACCGGT
>JANYFU010000342.1 GCA_025359665.1 Caulobacteraceae bacterium | reverse complement strand
GCGTAAAGTGTCGCCAGCGCTATGCCGGCTACGGCCGTGGGCAGGGCAAATGGCAGATCAACCAAAGCGTCCACCACCCGCCGGCCGGGAAACTGGTAGCGGCTAAGCACCCAGGCGATCAGCAGGCCGACCACCACATTGACCGCGGCCGCCAAGGTCGCGGCGCCGAAGCTCAATCGCAGAGCGGCCAAAGTGCGGGACTGAAGGATCGCGCCGAAGAATCCATCGACGCCATGCTCCCAGGGCCGGGCCATCAGGGCGGCCAACGGCAGCAGGATAATCAGCCCGACATACAAGAGGGTAAAGCCGAAAGTCGCCGTGAACCCCGGCAGCGCGCTGTGCTCGCGCCACGGGCGGCGCCGCGGCGTGAGGGCGAGCGACGGGCTGGGTATGTCGAGGGCGACCATGATCAGGCCGGCTGAAAGGTCTTGGCGAAGCTTCCAGCGTACGCAACCGCCCTCGGGGCGACTACCCTCATGGCGGCGAGCCGGCGTCGCTGCGACAAATCCTGTGTCATTCTATGATTCCCGTTCAGCGGCGGGAAACTAGGGTCGCGGGACGCGGAGCCACAGTCAGTTTTTCTGACCCGGAGTTTGGGTGGGCTATCGTAAGGAAAACTATTTTCGGAGTTTAGATTAACTCAGGTGACGCAGCGTATATTTCCGCACTTGCCTAGAAGCGGCTCCCGCCTCATTTGCCCCCTTCGCCGCGCCTTCACGAGTTGAACATGTCCGATCGTCCAACAGTCGCCGTGATCGGCGCCGGGTTCAGCGGCCTCCTGACCGCCCTACGCCTGCTGCTGGCGCCAGAAGGACCCCGGGTCGTGCTGATCGAGAAGGGGCCTAGGTTCGGGCGCGGCGCGGCCTACTCCACCGCCAGCCCACACCATCTGCTGAATGTACGGGCGACCAATATGAGCGCGCTTGTGGAACAGCCGTCGCACTTTCTCGACTGGCTGGGCGCCGCCGGCGTCGCCGCGCCCGATCGGGTGTTCGTGACCCGGGACCGATATGGCCAATACCTTCAATCCCTTCTGCGCGAGGCGACCGTCGACACCGCTTCGGGCCGGTTGGTGCTGGAGCACGACGCCGTTGTGGCCTTGAACCGGCAAGGCGGTGGCGGCTGGACCCTCAGCCTGGCCATGGGCCGCACCCTGATGGCCGACGCGGTGGTTCTGGCCCTGGGCAACCTGCCGCCGACCCCGCCCGACGGCCTCAGCGCGGCCCTGCTCAATTCCGACCGGTATGTGGCCGACCCTTGGGCCTGGAGAGGCCTGGGCGGCAGCGGCCGCGGCGAGGCGTTACTGGTCGGCACCGGCCTGACCGCCATCGACGTGGCCCTGACCATTCGCGAGTCTCAGCCCGAGACCCGGCTCTTCGCCCTGTCCAGACACGGTCTGCTGCCGCGCCAGCATGGCGAAGCCCTTTCGGTTCATGGTGTTCCTGGCGCGCCGGGTGGTTCCCCGGCCGAGTTGCTGACGGAGATACGGCAGCGGGCGGCGGTCGATTGGCGCGGCGCCATCGATGGTCTGCGGCCGCATGTCCAGGCGATCTGGCGCGGCTGGAGCACCGCCGAGCGCCGGCAGTTTCTGCGCCACCTGCGGCCCTGGTGGAACGTTTACCGGCACCGGCTGGCGCCCGAGGTGGCGGCGCGGGTGGCGGATTTTCAGCGCTCTGGGCAACTGCGCGTGGTGGCCGGACGCCTCAAGGCGATCAATCCGGTCGATGACGGCGTCGAAGTGATCTGGACGCCGCGCGGCGAAAGCCAGCTTGTAACACGGCGGTTCTCGCAGGTGATCAACTGCACGGGGCCGCGCGGCGATCTGACCCAATCGAGCGATCCGCTGGTAGCGTCCCTGCTCGTGGCGGGGCTGGTGCGCCCGGACGCCTGCGGCCTGGGCTTCGACGTCGATTCGCGGTCGCGGGCGATCGGCCTGTCCGGCGCGCCAGCCGACAGCCTGTTCGCGGTCGGCCCCCTGACCCGCGGGCAGTTTTACGAGATCACCTCGGTTCCGGATATTCGCCTGCAGGCCGCTGATTGCGCCGATTCGATCCTCAATCGCCTGGCCCTGAGAGACCGCGCGGCCGGCGAACCCACGGCGCCCCTGTCAGGCGCCGACCGGCTGGCGGACGATCTGACCGCGTTCATCGCCGAATCGATGGCCGAGCTCGACGTTGAGCTGGGGTCGCTCAAATTCGCGCGGCGCATGCGTAGCGCCTGGGAGCTGCGCGGCCGCCGCGCCGCCCTTGGAGAGATCGCCCTGTGGATCGATGAGCGGCGGGAGACCGAGAAGCGTTAGGCGCCGGCCTTCCTGGCGGCAGGATTGGCGAACGGCAGGCACAGCAAGGCCAAAGCGGTGAGGATCGCCATCAGCAGCCAGGCTTCGTTGATCGCCCGCACCAGAGCGAGGTGCTCGATCATCGGCTTCAGGATGGCCGCGGTGGCGGCGTCGAGAGGCCCCCGCCCCTGGGCCTGAAACATGTCCAGCGGGATGCCGACGGCCTTGGCGGTGGCCACGTCGCCGGCCCGCAGACGACTTTCAATGACGCGGCCGAGCACCGGTCCACGACCATAGATCACCGTGTCGATCAGGGCGATGCCGATCGCACCGCCCAGATTGCGCATCAGATTGAACAGGCCGCTGGCGTCGGGGACCTGTTCGGGGGCGAGGCGCCCCAGAGCCAGCCGCGTGGGCGGCAGCAGGCAGAACATGATCGCCACGCCCCGCGCGATCTGTGGCCAGAGCATTTGTTTGAAATCGGTTTCGCTCGATTGAAAACCGCTGAGACAGAGGCCGACGGCAAACAGCACAAAACCGAAGGCCGACAGTGTTCGCGCGCCTACGCGTCTCTCCAGGAGCACCGCGACCGGCGCGGTCAGCAGCTGGGCGATTCCGGTGACCAGCATGGTGCGGCCGATCTCCAGGGCGCCATGGCCGCGCACGAAGGCCAGGAACACCGGCATCAGATAGACCGAGCCGAACAGTCCCATCCCCAGAACGAAGCTTAGCAGGCAGCCGACGGCGAAATCGCGGCTGGCCAGGGTGTGGAGTTCGACAATCGGTTGGATCGCCCGCAGGGTGCGGCGGGCGAATAGCACGCCGGCGACGACGCTGAACGCCAGCAAGCCAAGCACCAGGGCCGAGGTCCAGCCGTTATCCGGCGCCTCCTTCAGGGCGATCTCCAGCGCGGCCAAAGCGGCGGCCATCAACCCCAGCGACGGCAGATCCAGCCGACGCACTTCTCCCGGGTCCATCGGCTCGACCGGAAGAAACCTTATCGCCGCGAACGCGCATACAAAGCCGGGAACCACATTGATCAGGAACAGCCAGTGCCAGGAATAGGTCTCGGTGATCCAGCCGCCGACGATCGGACCGACGGTCGGGGCCAGCACCGCCAGGACACCGCCGATGGTGGTGGCGAGGCCCTGCCGACGTTCCGGAAACAGCAAGAACACCGCGGAAAACACCGATGGAATCAGCGTGCCGCCAGAGAAACCCTGCAGCACTCGCCAGGCGATAAGCTGGTCGAAGTCATGACTGGCGGCGCATCCCAGGGAAGCGACGGTGAAGGTGGAGATGGCCACAACGAACAGCCAGCGCATAGAAAGCAGGCGCGTCAGCAGCCCGGTCAACGGAATGGCGATGACTTCGGCGATCAGGTAGGCGGTCTGCACCCAACTGACCTGATCGGGCCGAACCGCCAGGGCTTTCTGGATGGTCGGGATGGACGTGGCCACGACCTGGACATCCAGTATAGCCATGAACATGCCCACGCACATGATGGCGAAGCCCGGCCATGCCGAACCCGATCGTCCGTCCGCGTCCGACGCCGCCGTTTGCATACCGCCCCTTCGCCTCCACATTTCGCCTGTAACGGAACGCGCGGGCTCGCGCGCCGTTCAATGGCGGTCGATCCCGCCGGTCGAGCCGCCAAGGACATCTCAATGACGCCGATCGCCGCACAGACCGCCATACCCCGACTGGCCGCCCTGGCCACCGCCGTTCCGCGTTTCGACCTCGATCAGGCCGACGTCGCCGCGCGAGCGGGGGAGCTGTTTGCCTCGGCGGAGAGCGGTTTCCATCGCCTGGCGCCCGTCTATCGCAACGCCCGGATCGACACTCGCCACGCCTGCGTCCCCCTGGATTGGTTTGGCGAACACCATGGCTTTCCGGAACGCAACGGACTTTTTCTGGAGCACGCCACCGACCTGTTGGTCGAGGCGGCGTCGAAGGCCCTGGCCGAGGCCAATCTGCATCCCAGCGAAATCGACAGCATCGTCACCGTCTGTTCCTCCGGCATCGCCACGCCGGGACTGGACGCCAGGGTGATGCAGAGACTGCCATTCCGGAGGGATGTCCAACGCCTGCCGATCTTCGGCCTTGGGTGCGCCGGCGGGGTGATGGGCCTGTCACGCGCGGCGGCCATGGCCAAGGCGGCGCCCGCGTCTCACGTGCTGCTGCTGGTGGTCGAACTGTGCAGCCTGACGTTCCGCCGCCAGGATCGTTCCAAGAGCAACATGGTGGCCACGGCCCTGTTCGGCGACGGCGCGGCGGCGGCCGTGGTCAGTTGCCGGACCGACACGGTGTCGATGTCCGCCCCACGGCTTGGCCCCTGGGGCGAGCACACATGGCCGGACAGCCTGGACGTGATGGGCTGGGAGGTTGCCGACGACGGCCTGAAGGTGGTGTTTTCCCGCGATATCCCGGCCCTGGTCAGAGACGATCTACGGCCGGTGGTCGACGACTTTTTGGCCCGCCACGAGATCAGGCTGAGGGACATCGAGGAATTCGTCTGCCATCCGGGCGGCGCCAAGGTCGTCGACGCCCTGGAAGACTGTTTCGAGTTGCAGCGTGGAACATTGACGCACGCTCGCGACACTCTGCGCGACCACGGCAACATGTCGGCGGCCACGGTGCTGTTCGTGCTGCGGGCGACCCTGGACGAGCGCCTGTCCGGCCGCCGGTTGATGACCACCCTGGGTCCCGGATTCACCGCCGCCATGATGGTCATCGAAGCGTGATCGAGAGCCTCAATACCCCACTGGTCTGGGTGCTGGCACTGGTCGTCGCCCAGCGCCTGGGGGAACTGGCCCTGGCCTCGTCGAACACCCGAAAGCTTCTGGCGCGCGGCGCGCGGGAGGTCGGCCGCGCCCACTATCCCTTGTTCATCGCGTTGCACTCGTCATGGCTGGTCGCCATCGCCCTGACGACGCCAATCGACGCGCAACCCATTTGGCCTCTGATCGGTGCATTCGTCGCGTTGCAGCTGATACGTGTCTGGGTGATCTCGACGCTGGGGTCCTACTGGACCACCCGCGTGATCACATTGGACGGCGCCCCAGTGGTGCGATCAGGTCCCTATCGATGGGTCAAGCACCCCAACTATTGGGTGGTGGTCGGCGAGATCGCCGTTCTGCCGCTGGCCTTCCACAACTGGCCGGTGGCCGTGGTGTGGTCGCTGCTAAACGCCGTGCTACTGAAGTACAGGATCGGCGTGGAGAGCGCCGCGCTGGTCGGCCGCGTCGCCTGATGTCAGGACGCCGGGTCGGGCAGCTCGATGCCGCTGGCGGCTCGCAGCCTGTCGAGCTGGGCGTAGCAGCCCTTGTCCAGCAGGTCGGCCGCAAGCGGTTCGACGCCCGCCGTGGACGGCGATACGGTGCGCCAGATCAGGGTCACGGAGGAGCCGTCTTCGAATGCGACGCTGTAGGATTCACCATCGGCGACCGGCAGGCCGGCCGGCCAATCGGCGGCCATTCCCCCCGCCGCCCAGGTGATGGCGCGTTTTTCCCCGGTCGCGGTTCGCGATATGCTGACCGGAGCGGGCGCCGAGCTGTCTCCCCGGGCAAACGATGGCTTCTGTCCGGTCAGAACGCAGGCGTCGCCACCCTCGGTGACATCGACCCGCCAGAGATTGCCGTCGTCGCCGGGCGCGGAGACCGGTTGCAGTGTGAAGCCGCGGGTGGCTGCGATCCCGGGGTGAGCGTGCTGGCCCTTGGCGAAGATATCCACCAGGGTCGACCGCGAACCGGCAACCGGCTGCCCGGCCACCACGCTGGCTGGCCCCTTGATCACGCGCGATCCGGCGGCGTCGAGCAGCTCCAGGCTGTCGCCGGCCTTGAGGGTGATGATCTTGTCGGACCTGAGAACGGCGCCCTGGGGATAGAGCCCCGCCGACGGCCCGTGCGCCGAGAGCACCACGACCTGGGCGACCGAGACGCCGGCGCCAAGCAGCAAAAAGGCCGATACACCGACCGCGAAGCGGGAAAAGGGTGACATGAGCGTATCTCCGGACCGAATAGGCCGCGCCCTTCATACAGCGTAACTTCGCCGCGGTTTAGTCCCGCCGAATCCGCCGGCGCTGCGCCGCCATCAGCCCTCTGGCCTCATGCAAGGTCTCGGTCACCGCCACGCACAAAGACCGCATCTCAACGGTGGCTTCCAGCAGGTCGGGCACCATGATGGTCATCATGCCGGCGGCATGGGCGGCGCGCACGCCGTTGTGCGAGTCCTCCAGGGCCAGGCAGGCGGCTGGATCGACACCCAGGCGCGCGGCCGCGACGAGGAACGGATCGGGATTGGGCTTGCCCCGGCCGTAATCGCCGGCCGCCACCACCGACTGGAACCGGGCCAGCAGGCCATTGGGGCCAAGCTGGCGCGCCACGGTCGCATGACCGGAGGAGGTGGCGACCGCGCGGGGTATCCCTTCCGCCTCCAGGAAATCCAGCAGTTCGACCGCCCCGGCCTTCACCGCCACCCCCACCTCGATCTGGGCGTGCGCCAGCGCCCAGGCGTCGGCGATCCACGGCTCGTAGTCAAAATCCGCGCCGAAGTGGTCCAGGGCCACCACGCGGCTGGCCTCATGCTGGAGCCCCACCATGCGCAGAAACACCTCCAGCGGCAGATGCACGCCTCGCCGGCGGCTAACCTCCATCATCACGTCGCGAAACATGGTCTCGGTATCAACCAGCAGGCCGTCCATATCGAAGACCACAGCCTCCACATGGCGCGGCAGGGTCACGCGAACTGATCCGCGCCGTAGCCCTGGAAATACAGCAGGGCCGTCAGGTCGGTGTGATCGACGCGGGCGTCAGCCTTGGCGGCGACGATCGGCTTGGCGCGCCAGGCTACACCCAGGCCAGCGGCCTCGATCATAGCCAGATCGTTGGCGCCGTCGCCCACCGCGAGGGTTTCGGAGAGGGCCAGGCCCAGCGCCGCGGCCTCTTCGTTCAACGCCGTCAGCTTGGCCTCCCGGCCGAGTATGGGCATGGCGACCGCGCCGGTCAGCCGCGCCCCATCGTCGATCAGGCGATTGGCCCGGTGGGCGGCGAAGCCCGCCGCCGCGGCGACCCGCGCGGTGAAGAAGTCGAAACCGCCGGAAACCAACACGCAACGGGCGCCGTGAGCGGCCATGGTGCGCGCCAGGGCGGCCGCGCCCGGGTTGAGGCGCACGCGTTGATCGTAGGTGTCCCGCAAGGCGCCCAGGCCCAGGCCCGCCAGCCGCGCCACGCGTTCGATCAAGGCCGCCTCGAACGGCAGCTCCCCGGCCATCGCCCGCTCGGTGATCGCCGCGATCTCGGCCTTGAGGCCCGCGAAATCGGCCAGCTCATCCAGGCACTCGCAGCCGATGATGGTCGAGTCCATGTCCGCCAGTAGCAGCCGCTTACGGCGACCCTCGGCCGGCTGGACACAGACATCGACAGCCAAGCCCGCGAAAGCGGTGGCGGCCCGGATCCGCAACGCGGCCAGATCCCCGCCATCGACGAACAGGTCCATCGCCCGGTCGCTCAGAATCTCCGTGTCGGCGATCGGCCGCCCGGCCCCAGCCAGAGCCTCGAGCGCGTGGTCGAGGCTTTCCCGCAGAGCATCGTGGTCGGGAGCGACAAGGGTGAGGACGTGGCGCATGGGCGGACGGGGATGTGGCCGATCCGGCCATGCGCCGCAAGGCGCAATCATCCCACCGTCCCAGGGTTGCGCGCCGCGCGGACGCGAGGCATGAGGCGGAGTCAGGCGTCGCCAAGAGCGCCATTCCCTTCCGGAGGACATGCGATGCCCGAGGCCATTCTCGAACCCGACCTGCCGATCATCGACCCGCACCATCACCTGTGGGACCGCACGCAAGGAAACACCGGCGACCTGCCGCCGCCGCGCCATGGCTTCGAGGCGATGCTGCGGATGGTTCCCCACTATTTGTTCGACGAGTTGCTGGCCGACATGACGCGCGGCCACAACGTGATCGGCACCGTCTACATGGAATGCGGGTCGATGTACCGCGCCGAGGCGGCGCCGGCTTTCCGCCCGGTTGGCGAGACGGAATTCGTCAATGGCGTCGCGGCGATGGCCGCCAGCGGACTCTATGGCGATTCACGCGCCTGCGCCGGCATCGTCGGGCATGTCGATCTGACCATCGGCGCCCCCGCCCGGGCCGTGCTCGAAGCTCACATCGCCGCCGGTGGCGGGCGGTTCCGCGGCATTCGCCACGCCGCCTCGTCTGACCCCGATCCGGCGGTGCTCGGCCCCTTGGGTCACCGGGCGGCCGGCCTGTATCTCGATGCGCGCTTTCGCGAGGGGTTCGCGCAGCTGGCGCCGCTGGAGATGTCGTTCGACGCCTGGATGCTGGAGCCTCAGCTGGGCGATCTGGTCGATCTGGCGCGGGCCTTCCCGGAGACCACGATCGTGCTGGACCACGTCGGCACGCCTCTGGGCATCGGGACCTACGCGGGCCGGCGCGAGGAACGGTTCGCCGGCTGGCTGGCCAACATCCAGGCCCTGGCGGCTCTGCCCAATGTGTTCGTCAAGCTTGGCGGCCTGGCGATGGTGTTTCCGGGCTTCGACTCGTTCATGGCGGCGACCCCGGCCTCCTCCACTCAACTGGCGGCGGAGTGGCGGCCCTATATCGACGCCTGCATCCAGGCCTTCGGACCGACCCGCTGCATGTTCGAGAGCAATTTCCCGGTCGATATCGGCAGTTGCACCTACGACGTGCTTTGGAACGCCTTCAAGGTTCTCAGCCAGGGCTATTCGGCGGACGACAAGACCGCCCTGTTCAACGACACCGCCAGGCGCGTCTACCGGCTGGATATCTAGGGAAACAATCGGAATGCACTATAAAGAACTTAAGACCGCCTGGGCCGAGCTGATCGCGCCGGGCGCGGCGTTCGAGATCGAGACGATCCAGGTGCGCGGCGTTCCCATCCGCGCCTACAAGAATGCGCCGGCCACGGTGCGCGACCTCTGGCTGGCCTCGACGGCCTTCGCCGACCGCGAATATCTGATCTATGGCGACGAGCGGGTGACCTATGGCGAGGCCCACGTCCGGGTCAATTCCATCGCCGCCTGGCTGACGGCCCGGGGGGTCACACGCGGCGACCGGGTGGCGATCGCCATGCGCAACTATCCGGAGTGGATATTGGCCTACTGGGCCTGCGTCTGCCTGGGCGTGGCCGCGGTCGGCATGAACGCCTGGTGGGTGCCCGAGGAGATCGACTATGCGCTCAAGGATTCGGGCCCCAAGGTGATCTTCTGCGATGGCGAACGCCTGGCGCGCCTGACCGAAAGGCCCGAAACCACCGCCGGTATCACCATCGTGGCCACCCGGACCGACGGCCCCACGCCCGACGGTGTGATCGCCTGGAGCGCGGTGATCGGCCACGGCGGCGACATGCCGGACGCCGCCATCGACCCCGACGACGACGCCTGCATCTTCTACACCTCAGGCACGACCGGCTTTCCCAAGGGCGCCCAGCTGACCCATCGGGGCTGTGTCTCCAACCTGTTCAGCATCATGTTCTCGGGCCAGGCCACGGCCCTGGCCACCCAGCGGGCGACCGGCATGGTTCCCGACCCCGCCGCGCCCGTTCCTGTGCCGATCGCCCTGCTGACCACGCCGCTGTTCCACGTCACCGCCAACAACTGCGGCGCCTATGCGATCACCGCAGCCGGCGGCAAGATGGTGCTGATGTATCGCTGGGACGCCAAGACCGCCCTGACACTGATCCAGCGGGAGAAGGTCACCTCGATGAGCGGCGTTCCGGTGATGTCGCGCGAGCTGATCAGCCATCCCGACTTCGACAGCCACGACCTGTCGAGCCTGATGTCGCTGGGCGGCGGCGGCGCTCAACTACCGCCCGACCTAGTCGCCAAGATCGACTCCACCGTTGCCACGGCCAGACCCAACACCGGCTATGGCATGACCGAGACCTGCGGCATCATCACCGCGGTGTCGGCCGACTTCTTCGTGGACAAACCCGCCAGCGCCGGCCCGGCCATGCCGGATTTCGAGGTCAAGTGCGTCGATGACGAGGGCGCCACCGTCGCCCAGGGTCAGGTGGGCGAGCTTTGGGTGCGCGGCGCGCAGGTGATCAAGGGCTATATCAACCGACCCGACGCCACCGCAGACAGCATCACCGACGGATGGCTGCACACCGGCGACATCGCCCGCCTCGACGAGGACGGCTTCATCTTCATCGTCGACCGCAAGAAGGACATGGTGCTGCGCGGCGGCGAGAACGTCTATTGCGCCGAGGTCGAGGCCTGCCTCTATCGGCACCCGGCGGTGGCCGAGTGCAGCGTGTTCGGCGTTCCGGACGATCGCCTTGGCGAGGAAGTGGCGGCCGCGATCTTCCCCCGCGCGGGACAGACGCTCGATGGCGCTTTGCTGCGCGAGCACTGCGCGGTGATCATGGCCAAGCACAAGATCCCGCGCTATCTGTGGATCGTCGGCGAGCCCCTGCCCCGCAACGCCAGCGGCAAGTTTCTCAAGCGCCAGCTTCGCGAGACCCTGCCCCTGGCCGAGGCGGTGTGATCTAACAAGCTAAAGTCGTGTTCACTCCAGTGTCGGGGCGAAATGTCCGTCGAAAGCGCCCTTGAACATCTAAGGGATGGAACCGCGGCCCGCGTCGCGCTGGCGGTCGCCGAACTGAAGGACGCGGCGCGCTCGGGCGCGCCCGAAGCGCCCCGGCATCTGGCCACCCTGGCGGCGGCCGGCGTCGGCATGTCCCAGAGCTGGGCTCGGGCTCTGTCGAGCCTGTTCGCAGCCGCCCAGGCCGGTTCGGATTCGGCGCGGGGCCAACTGAGCGTTCTGTCCGCCTCGCCGCCGCCCGGCGCGGGCCATGACGGCGACCCTAACTATTGGCGAAGACTGTGCGCGTCGGTGCATATCGAAGACTGGCTGAAACCTTGCGAAAAGCGGGTGCTGAACACCTCTCCGCACATGGTCGCCATCGAAGACTTTCTGCCCGGCCGGATTTGCGATTGGATCATCCGCCGAGCCAACGACAATAATTCGAGCGCCGGGCCCTCAAGCAACTGGGCCTTCGATATCGTCGACAGCGACGTGGTGCTGCTGCTGACGCGCCAGCGGATCGCCGCGACGGTCGGCGTGCCGGTGACCACTCTGGAAACATCCAGGCTGTTTCGCTATCCGCCGGACGGGCCAAAGCCCGAACCTCATCCCGACCAACGGGCTGCCGTGACCTTTCTGGTCTACCTCAGCGATGCGTTCACGGGCGGCGAGGCGCCATTTCCAAATCGGGATCTCAGTCACCGGGCGCGCCCTGGCGACGCGGTGTATTTCGGCGACCCGGACGTCGCCGAGGCCTCCGACCCCCGCGCCATCCATGAGGATCTGGCCCGGACGCTTGGTGAAAACGCCGAAAAATGGGTGTTTTCCCAGTGGATGCGCGATCGGGCGTGCGCATAGAGGCAAATTCCGCCTATGTTCTCCCTTGCATCGTAGCCGTGAGGACTGAATGCGCGTTCGATTTTACGGAACCCGAGGATCGATAGCGACGCCTGGTCAGGCAACCGTCCGCTACGGCGGCAATACGTCGTGCGTCACGGTGCGTTCCGATAGCGGCGCCCTGGTTCTGCTGGACATCGGGACCGGCGCGGCGGTGCTTGGGCGGGAACTGATGGCGGAGGGCCGCAAGCTGCGCGGCCATATCCTGATCGGCCATACCCATTGGGACCATATCCAGGGCCTGCCGTTCTTCGCGCCGCTGTTCGTTCCGGGCAACGAATGGCACATCTACGCGCCTCGCGGTCTGCGCCAGACGGTGCACGACACCCTGGCCGGCCAGATGCAGCACGCCTATTTCCCCATCGATCTCGACCAGCTCGGCGCGAATATCCACTATCACGACCTCGTCGAAGGCACGCTCCAGATCGAGGATATCGGCGTCACCGCGCAGTATCTGAACCATCCGGCGCTGACCTTGGGCTATCGCCTGGAGGCAGACGGCGCTTCGGTGGTCTACGCCACCGATCACGAGCCGCACTCGCGTCCACTGGCCGAGAACCCAGGCCCGATCGATGGCCAGGACCGCCGTCATGCCGACTTCCTGGCCGGGGCGGACCTGGTGATCCACGACGCCCAGTATCTGGCCAGCGAATATGCGTCGAAGGTGGGCTGGGGACACAGCACGATCGAATATGCGATCGCGGTGGCGCGCTTCGCGGGAGCCAGGCGGCTGGCCCTGACCCATCACGACCCACAGCGATCCGACGATGCTCTGGATGCGCTGATGCGGGACCTGAGGTCTGGCGACGATGGGGGCGACGGGGCGGGCGGCCTGGAAATATTCGCGGCCGCCGAGGGCCAGGAGATCGAGCTTCGCGGCGACGCGCTTCAGATCCCGGTCGTGGAGTTCTCCGCCGAAACGGTGGTTACCCAGGCGCTGGTCGGGTCGGCGGTTCTGGTGGCGCTGAAGACCCCGGGCCGGATCCATGCCCTGACCAAGGCCCTCGAGGATGAGCAGGTCCGGACCATCGCCGCTCCGATCGCCGAGGCCGCCCAGGCCGCCGCCGCCGA
>JANYFU010000284.1 GCA_025359665.1 Caulobacteraceae bacterium | reverse complement strand
CGACAGCAGATAGCCGGCCGAGCCGATGATCTCCACGCCGTCGTAGCCGGCGCTCTTGGCCAGGGCGGCGCAGTTGGCGAAGTCGGCCAGCTGCTTCTCGATCCCGGCCTCGTCCAGTTCGTTGGGAACATAGCGGCCGATGCGCGAGCGGATCGGGGAGGGGGCCACGCATCTGGGCGTTCCGGCCAAGGGGCCGGTGTGCAGGATCTGCATCACGATCTTGACCTCGGGGTCGGCGGCGTGGACCGCCGTGGTGACCAGACGGTGCTGCTCGGCTTCCTCGGGTGTCGACAGCTTGGAGCCGCCGCCGGCCTCCTCGTTGGGCGGAATGCCGCCGGTGATGATCATGCCAACCCCGCCCCGCGCCCGCTCGGCGAAGAACACCGCCTGGCGCTCGAAGCCGTTCTTCACGTCCTCCAGCCCGGTGTGCATCGAGCCCATCAGCACCCGGTTCTTCAGGGTGGTGAACCCCAGGTCGAGCGGGGAGAACATCAGCGGATAGCGGTCGGCGCCGGTCATGCGGTCTTCATCCAGGGAGCGCGGCGCTCGGCCGCTCGGGTCAGGCGGGACGCTAGCGGGTGGCTGGTCCGCATTCAACGATCACCAAGGGTAAGGCCGCAAGGAACGGAGCGTCCGATCGGCGATCTTCGATCAGGGTGGCGGTGTAAATCACGTCACATCCGAAAAGGAAACTCGCATGACCTTCCGTATCACCGGCCTCGAACCTGGCCTGTTTGTCCACCTGTCCGGCCTCTCCGACGAAGCGCTCGCCGCCCGCCGCGCCCGCCGGGTCACCGCCACGGCCAAGCCGGGCTTCCCCGACCGGATCGGTCTGCGCGACGCCGAGGTGGGTGAGAGCCTTGTCCTCGTCAACCACACCCACCAGGCCGCCAATACCCCGTATCACGCCAGCCACGCCGTCTTCATCGCTGAAGCCTCCGACACGGCCTACGACAGGGTCGACGAAGTGCCCGAGGTCCTGCGCGTCCGACCGATCTCGCTACGCGCCTTCAGCGAGGCTGGCGATCTGGTCGAGGCCGATCTGGCCGAGGGCGAGGCGGTTGAGCCGGCGATCCGCCGCCTGCTGTCGAACCCCGCCGCCGCCTACCTCCACGCCCACTTCGCCGGCCCAGGCTGCTACGCGGCGCGCGTCGAGCGAGCTTAGGGCGTTTGATGGCTGATTCGTACCGCCAAGCTGGAGCCCCCTCCACCGCTTCGCGGTCCTCGTCCCCCAGCCATCGGGAGGAGATGGGCGCCTCTCTTCCCCCGCTGGGGGAAGTCCGCCCGAAGGGTGGGATGGGGGCTCCAGCTTGGCGACCTGATTCAGCCGGCCAACGCCCTACTCATACCCTTCGACTTCGGGGCGGGAAGCCTCCCTTTCCGGTGGTGTGGAAAGCCAGCAGCAGGGTGAGTGCCCAAAATACCCCCATCGCTCGGAATCGTTCGGGCGAGGCCCGCCCGGTGTTGCCCAGCGGGCGTCCAGATGCCAACAGACGACTCGAAACATTCCTGAAACAATAGTGAGGGTGGGCGGCATGACGAAGGCTTGGCTACTTTGCGGCGCGATGGCGGGTCTCGTACTCGACGCCGGCCTGGCGAATGCCCAGACCGAAACCGGGGCCAGCGCGCCCACGGCCACCACGGAGATCATCGTCACCGGCAGCCGCATCCGCCGCGATCCGCTGGTCCAGTCCAGCCCGGTGGTCGTCATCGACCAGGATTCGATCCGGCAGACCGGCTTGTCGTCGGTCGCCGACGTGCTGCAGCGTCTGCCGAGCGCCAGTGGCGGTCTGAACTCGAAGGTCAACAACAGCGGCAACATCGGCAACCCGCCCGACGGCGGAGGGGTCGGCGCCGGTTCGGCCGAGATCGATCTGCGTTACCTCGGCGCCAAGCGGACGCTGGTGCTGGTCGACGGCATGCGCTTCGTCAACGGCGCGAGCGCCAGCGGCATTCCCTCGACGGTCGACCTCAACACGATCCCGTTCAGTTCGATCGACAGGATCGAGGTGCTGCAGTCGGGCCAGTCGCCGCTGTATGGCTCGGACGCGCTCGCCGGCGTTGTCAACATCATCACCAAGTCGTCGCAGCAAGGCCTGCAACTGTCGGCTCAGACCGGCGCCTTTCGCCAGGGCGACGGTTTCACCCAGGACTACAACGCCAGCTACGGCTTCAGGCTGCCGAAGACCTCGATCGTGTTTGGTGCCAGCTATGTTGACCAGGAGGCGGTCAGGACAGCCAACCGCTCGACCTCGCAATACCCCAACCCGTTTCAGACCAGCTGCTCCGACCCCATCGGCGGGTGCAGCAGCGCGACGCCCAACGGCCGCTTCGTCGGCATCCCCGGAGCGGCGGGCAGCCTGACCCTGAAGCAGGGGCCCATCGCTGGGCGGCCGCACTACAATCCGCTCGACCCGACCGGCGCGGCCAGCGATTTCAAGGCGTTCACGTCGGCCGACCGCTTCGACTTCGCGCCGCTCAACTATTTTCTGACCCCCTCCCAGCGGTTCGGGGGTTGGATCAGTGTCAAGCGTGAGTTGACCGACACCATCACCTTGCGGGTCAACGCCGAATACAGCCGGCGGAATTCGCAGAACAAGGCGGCGTTCCTGCCCTTGTTCATCGGTCCCGACGCCGGCAACGGCAACCTGCTCGATACGATCAGCATAGACGCGACCAACCCTTACAATCCGTTCGGCGAGCTGTCGGCGGGAGGCGCCGGGCAGCCGCCGGCGAACTACTCCTTCATCGCCCGCCGCCTGGTCGAAAACGGACAGCGCACCTATTCCCAGCATGTCGACACCCGAAGCTTCACGGCGACCCTGGATGGCTCGTTCATGTTCAATAGCCACAAGTTCTTCTGGGACGCCAACGCCAGGGCCGGCTTCAACGACGCGCACCAGACGTTCACCGGTAACGTCAACGCGGCGAAGCTGGCGCAGGCCCTCGGCCCGGTCGCCGCCTGCACCGCGCCCTGCGTGCCGTTCGATCTCTTCGGCGGCGCCGGCTCGGTCACCCAGGCGATGCTGAACTTCGTCGCCTTCACCGAACACGACGAGAGCCGTCAGGAGGTCTACGACTATACGCTGAACCTCAGCGGCGACCTGATCGACCTGCCGGCCGGCCCGCTGGGCGTCGCCATGGGCTACGAGCACCGCTACCAGTTCGGCAGCTTCAATCCCGACCCGGTCATCGTCGCCGGGGTGGGCGGGTACATCCCCGCCCAGCCCGCGTCCGGCCACTACAACACCAACGAGGTCTACGGCGAAGTCCGGGTTCCGATCCTCAAGGACATGCCGTTCGTATCGTCCCTGGAAGCCGACGGATCGGTGCGTTACGCGGACTATTCGACCGGTTCCGCCAGCACGACCTACACCGCCACCGGCTTGTGGAAACCCGTCCCCGACCTGCTGCTGCGGGGCAGCTACGCGACGGGGTTCCGCGCGCCGGCCATCGGTGAGCTGTACGGCGCCGCCTCGCGGGCCGACGCGCCGATCGATGATCCCTGCACCAACGTGCTGGGATCGCCCTATCAGTCCTCGGCGACGGTCCGCGCCAACTGCACCGCCAACGGCGTCCCGGCGAACGGCAGCTACGCGGAGCCGACCGGCGGGCAGCTCGCGGTCCTGACCGGCGGCAACGCGCGGCTCAAGCCGGAGACGTCGGAGACCTTGTTGTTCGGCGCGGTCTATGCGCCGGCTTGGGCGCGCGGTTCGGGGTACGCCAGCCAGTTCAGCCTGGAGGCCAACTACTACGATATCAAGGTGTCCAACGCGATCGCTCCAACGGACGCCCAACTCACTCTCAGCCGCTGCGCATTCTCGGCCGACGCGCTCAGCTGCGCGGCCATTACACGCACGCCGAACGGCCTGATTCAGCGCATCAATGCGACACTTCAGAATATTGGTGAAATCCGCACGCGTGGCGTCGACGTCACGTTCAACTACCGCACGCCCAAGACCCAGCTCGGCTATGTCGGCCTGTCGTTGAACGGCAACTTCCTGATTGACTACGCGGAGACCTTCCCCGCGGCGGTCGGCTTCACGACGACGGAGTATACGGGCACGACGCGCGGGTTCCCCGACCAGTCCTATCCGGGGTTCAAGGGTACGGGCGTCATCGACTGGCAGTTCGGCGACTTCGGTGCGGCCTTCACAGGCCGCTATATCGACCATGTCGTGGAAACCTCAGGCGTGGCGGGCAATCGATTGGGAGACACCTTCTATGGCGATCTTCGGTTCAGCCTGACCCCGGCCGCGCTCAAGCGCAAGGTCGAGTTCACCATCGGGGTCAACAACATCTTCGACCAGAACCCCCCCGCTTGCTACAGCTGCACGGGTCCGAACTACGACCCCACGACCTATGACGTGCCGGGGCAGTTCGGCTATCTGCGCGTTACCGTGCGCCAGTAGTTCAGGCCAGAGCCCCGTCGGAGCATGGATCTGTCGGCCTCGCCAGCGGCCAGGCAGGCCGGCGAACGTGAGCGACGAAGACCCATGCGGTGGCCGAGCCCGTGGTGGTTTCGAAGCCCTTTGCCGGACGCGGGCAAGCGGCGGACCGAGAGGCCCCGCCAACCGAGCTCAGCGGCTCCGGGCCATGGCCGCCGATTGCTGTCATCTCGGCGCCGCATGCCGTGAAGCAGACATTCCGAGCGGCGGAGGAGGGTGGGGACCGGACGTTGACCTCCAGCCACTTTGCGGACCTTCATGCGGGTATGGACGCGAAATATCCCGGTCAAGGACACGACAGACTCGTTGCCGTAGCAACGGTGATCCCGGTGTTCACCGTTGTGGCCCTCAGCTCGACATTGGAAAAGGCGCTGCTGGCGGCCACGGTGTTCGGCGCGGTTTGGGTAGCTGTGACGCAGCGTTGGCAAAACCGGAGGAGAGCGGGCTTCTGGGGTTTGGTCGGGCTTTTTGCCTTAGCGAATGCACTCGTCATTTGGGTGCTTCCGGTCGTCGGCCCTTTCAAATCTGCCCTGGAGGTGTCCTACCCAATCGGCGTGGCTGAGGGGTTCCTGTTGTACTGGTTGCTGGGCCGACTCCAACCTAACACCCGCTAGGGGTCGATTTTCCCCGTTGGTTTCCGGTCTGACTCCGGACATTCGGAAGGGCGGCGCGGCTCCGCCGTGAATCGGACCTCGGGAATTTCCGAGTCGGGTGGAACCCTGACCTCAGGTCGCTCTGCGACGGTGGAGCGCTAGGGGATGAACTTCTGAACCCTCAGTCCGTCGACATCCACGATATAGATGCCATCATGGCGATAGGTGGCTACCGCGTGGGTCCCCCAAAATTGACCATCGTAGACCCCGAACCGGCCGAACTGCCCCAGTTATCTCGCAAAAGCGCTCGCCTTCCGTCCGGCTGGCCACTTCCGCCTCGACACGCTAACGTTTGGATGGAGGGGAAAAATGCTGCGAACCGCTGTGATGTTCTGAACAGCCTGCGCCGCGATGCTGGCGGCGGTCGGCCTGCTTGCGAGTGCGTCGGCCCATGACATGGCCGGCGTCACCCCGGTCTCTGAAATCGACGGCCACCCCCTGACCGCCTCGCCCGGCCCGATCACCCAGCGCATCGCCGCCCTCTACGAAGCCCTCAAGGACGCCGGTGCGGCGCGCGGATCGCCCTCATCCTCCCATCGGGCGGGGCGATGAGAAGTGAGTTCGACGGATCAACCAACCCTCTGTTCCCCCTCTATCGAAGCGACGCCATTCCGCGTGCCGTCCGCGCTTTCGCCGACGGCCTCCGTGGCGCATGGGCCAGGGTCAAGAAACTCGCCATGGCCGCGGCGAAAATGGTGACACGCGCTAGCGGCGCCCGTCTGAACTTCTCACCGTTCCCGATCCGCTCGCCCGCGGCGCACTGGATTTAGGTTTCGGCGCCGGAACTCGACGACGCCCCCAAGGGGCCTCGCCTCCTGATCGCCGCGCCGGCCAACCCAATACCGACTAACATCATCGCCCAGGACGTTGTTTCCGGGACGGTCGAGACAGTCGCCACCCCCCTTTGCGAATGATACTCGCCGCTGCCGGCGAGAGCGCCTCTTCACCAAGACATAACCCCGGTCCGCCAACACGGCTGCTACCGCTGTTCGGGACCGATGTATTGAGCTGTATCCTTGTCGAACCATTTCCAAAGGTACGATTTGTCGACTGTGATAAATTCTTCGCCCAGAATCGCCGCGGCCGGCATACACGCTTTAATTCGCGAAGCGGCCATGAGGTAGACGTCGAACGGCACGGACGACGATAACGCTCGCTCGAGCCCCTGATAGGCGAACGGTGAAGGCCGAAATACGATCGCTTTGGGCGGGCCTTCCGCGATCTCCGTGAACTTGAACTCGATGTCGAGGCGTTTGGAGTCGGGGCCGTCCTTTGGCCTGGGAAAGTCGGGCCGACACGCCTCGATGGCGATGTCATCAAGACCCGTCGTTGCAATCAAGACCTTTTCGACGAAATCCGGGAGCGTGCCGCAGAGTCGAAACCTATAACCCTTCATGGTGGCCATCGATTTCAACTGCTCACTGGACGGCAGCATACGCGTGAGCGCCAAATCCCTCCCCGGCATTTTCTCGTCTATATATTGAACCATAAATCGATTCGACATGTCGTGATACAATATCGGATAGATTGTGTTATTGTTTTCTTTGCATATTTTACAGTTCCAGGCCCAGATTTGGCCGGAAATTAAATTAACTCTCAATTCTGGATTGTTGGAATTTATTGAGGCGAATATTTTAATATTGTTCGACATTCCGCATTTGACGCAGGTCACGTCTGCGTTCCTAATGTCGGTCACTTTCATTCTCCTTGATCAACGCGGCAACCTCAATACTTTGATGGCGTCACCGCGAGAAAGTACAGCGCCACCAGACAGCGAGCCCAAAAATAAGGGTGTTTCCCAATCACGGATAGGGGCAGAGCGGATAGGATCGAGGGAACGAGGACGACCACCATCAGTGGCGCGAAACGCCACCATCATAGGGCCGGTCAATTCAACCGGCGGCAAACTGCGCCAACGAATTCCGTTGCGCTAGCCCAAGAGAGCGAGTGGCTCAAAGGGCGGCAACCGGCGCCCGCTAGCAACTATTGTCGCCCTATAAAACATTCGGTTAGAGTAGGTCATGGATGAACCGCTTCCATTGGACCTTGATGCCCTAGGCACACTTTCCCGACGGTTGGCGTGTGCCGTTTTTCTGGTGTTTCCTGAACTCGCGGAAGAGTCTGTGATGTTTCAAGGGACTGAATCAGATGGATTGTCTCTCCAGTTCGGTATGCCTTCCCCAACCGGAGATGATGAGCGATCGCTTGGGCTACGGGTTGATGAACAGGTTGGGCCAACCCTTTTTTTCGGGCCGGGACATTGTCACGCGGATATGGACGAAGAGGGCTTCGCCGACATCGTCGATTTCATTGGCGCCATGATGGATGATCAGTTGTTGATCATAGAAGAGGTCGGCGGCCCTTATGACGGCCATGCGAAATGGTTCGACATGCGCGAGCCTGACGCTCTGGAGGACTATCTAACGGACCCGCTACATTCCGGTCGTGTGAGGTTGAAGTCCTGGTCGGGCAAGGCGGACCGCGAGGTGAGCGCAGACACCTTGTGAGGTCGGCGCCATTGGAGCCCGCGGGTCGAGCGAGCCGAAATGGCGGCATGCCGACGGGCGGGTCTGGTCTAGGGGGCGTTTGCGGACATTCCCAACCGCCGTTCGGGGTGGAACCCTGACCTCAGGTCGCTCTGCCACGGTGGAGCGCTAGGGGATGAACTTCTGAACCCTCAGTCCGTCGACATCCACGATATAGATGCCATCATGGCGATCGGTGGCTACCGCGTGGGCCCCCCAGAATTGACCATCGTAGACCCCGAACCGGCCGAACTGGCCAAGGACCCGGCCATGCTGATCGACGATCGCGGCGCCGGAGCGATCGGGTCCCTCATCGGGATGTTCACCGCCGTCGGCGATGACGAAACGGCCGCCGCTCAGGGGCGCAATCCCGTAGGGGCGGCCGATCATCGGCGATTTCCAGATTTCGAGCAGTCTCCCCGAGGGATCGAAAACCTCGACGCGATCATTTTCACGGTCGGCCACCAGAATGCGGCCCTGTGCATCGACGATGACGGCGTGGGGCAGGTTGAACTCGCCAGGCTTGGCGCCGGGCGTACCCCATTGGCGCATGAAGTGGCCTTCGGCGGAAAACACGGCGATCCGCGTGTTTCGGTAGCCATCGCTTACCAGAAACGACCCATCCTTCAGCACCGCGACGCCCGTGGGCCGGTTGAAGTGTGTGGCGTCATCGCCCGCCAAGCCCCTCTCCCCAACGGTCATCAGCAGTTTGCCGCCCGGGCTGAACTTGAAGACCTGGTTGAGCGCGACGTCGGTCAGCCAGACGTTGTCGTGGTCATCAATTGTGAGGCCCTGCGGCAGGGCGAAGAGACCCGCGCCCCGGCGGCGGATGACCTTGCCGGAACCGCCCTTGAAGACCCAGACCACATCCTTCTTGATGGGGTCGAGCGGCATGGGCTCCTTTCAGCTGCGTCCCGCTCGATGAAATATGAAGACATCGCCGTGGGAATCGACGCCCACCCCGGTCGGCTGCACCGCTGTCAGCGCGTCGGTTGTTCAAAGAGGCGTCGACGGAGGTCTGGGGCTTGTCGCCGGCATAGCGCCTGGCCAGCACCTGGGCCTTGGCGATCGACTCGGCGAGCGTCCTCAGGACAACGACGCCCGGCAGTTCCTCGACGACCAGGGCCCCGCCGCCCGAAAGCCCAAGGCGTTTGCGCGGATCGGCCGGAAGGCTCATTCGGCCGTTGGCGGCCACCGTCACCTGGATTGTCATGGGCCGACCCGTGTTTCCAACGCCGGAGATCACGTCGTGTCCACGCTTCCATGCCACAGGCTGCTCTGTGTGTCATAGCCATTGCCAGG